>JAKZUG010000509.1:0-2835 GCA_047516705.1 Candidatus Poribacteria bacterium
CCCAAATGCGATCTGCATTCCTAACCTCGCCACATCAGACAGTGTAAACTTAATTGTGGGCTTTACTATAACAAGTGAAAGGATGGAAAAAGCAGTGAGGACTTAACTGGAAGGGTGGAAGAGACTTCTTGTTTTCCACCCTTCCAATTTTTCTTTTAGGAACGGAATCGGTGTTTAAAAAAGCGATTGTCTTACTCAGTGGCGGCTTAGATTCAACAACAACACTTGCTATCGCGCGCGATGAAGGTTACGAGACCTACGCGATGAGTTTTCGGTATGGCCAACGACATACGGTAGAACTACAGTGTGCGGAAAATGTCGCGAATACCTTAGGAGTGAGGCAGCATATAGTCATTGACATTGACCTTTGTATCTTCGGTGCATCAGCATTGACAGCAGATATTGAAGTTCCAAAGGATAGATCTGATGTGGAAATGGGAAATAGCATACCGATAACCTACGTTCCCGCTCGAAACACAATTTTTCTCTCTTATGCGCTTGCATGGACTGAGGTTCTCCCCGCCGATACCATTTTTATCGGTGCGAATGCTATTGATTACAGTGGTTATCCAGATTGTCGTCCGGAGTATATAAAGGCGTATCAAACGATGGCAAACCTTGCAACCCAAGCCGGTGTTGAAGGTAAAACCAGATTGACAATCCAAGTCCCACTGATGGATAAAACGAAGGCAGAAATCATCCAAATTGGCGTAGCACTTGGTGTCGATTATAGCCTCACCTTAAGTTGTTACGATCCTGACATGGACGGTAGGGCGTGTGGTGGATGTGATAGCTGCCTGCTCCGAAAGAGAGGCTTTAAAGAGGCTGGAATTCCCGATCCGACTCGATATTATCTCCAGAAGGTCACAAACTAACAGTTTGTGGTACATAAAAGAATGGTAAAAGCAGTCTTCTTTGATTTTTATTGGACCTTGTGTGTTTGGGGGCAGCCGTTTGAGGTGAACCTCCAAAAAATTGCAGAGCGGTATCGGTTTGAAATTGACTGGGGACGTTATGCAACAGCGCGAGAAAACCTCTATGCAGACGCGTCAGAATCAGATCCTGCTACCCATAATCTGTTAGAGACGATGCAACAGATGGTTGATGGCTACCGCGGTTTTCTAAGGGAACTCGGTGTTCAGGACTACCTTGATCAGATGACATGGGAACTGTTGCAATCCGAGCACTCGCTTTTTTCTGCCACCAACGCCACACTTTATGGCGATGTTGTTCCAACCCTTCAGCATCTGCGAGATGAGGGTTTCAAGTTAGCAATCGTTTCAAATTGGGATACCCCGTTAGATCCCCTGGTAGGACGACTCGGCATTGCTGACTATTTCGACATAATTGTTGCCTCGCACGATGCACGGGTCCGATCTGCAAAACCAGATTCACATATTTTCGAGTATACACTCGCATCAGTCGGGGTTTCGGCAGAAGAAGCCGTGCATGTTGGAGATACCTATGAAGCGGATATAATCGGTGCAAGAAACGCAGGCATTCGTCCGATACTGATTGATCGAGATGGAACACAAGCAGGAAGATGGAAGGAAACAATTCGGGACCTGTCTGAATTACCGGAACAGCTTTCTATTACGTGAGTTCGATAATAAAAATTCAAGTGTGACCGTAGGTTGGGTAGAGCGGTGAATGACCAAATTCTCCAGTCTATCAGGAAAATCCTGCTTTTCAATGACGCGTTCATGGAAATAGATGTAGCGAAACCCAACAAGCAAACCGTGCCCGTGTGAGAATGTTTTGGGTTTCCAACCTACACGCTTATGTCCAACCCACTTTTCTATTCGTACTTGTAATCTATAAAATAGGGGTATCATGGTAAAGGCAGTCTTCTTTGATTTTTACAAAACGTTGGCTGTTTGGGGACAACAGTCGTTTGAAGCGAGTCTGAAAAAAATCGCAGAACGATATCGCTTTGAAATCAATTGGGAACGCTATGAAACAGCAGTGAAGAATCTCTTTGTTGATACGCCGTTACCGAATCTTGATACCAATTATCTATTGGAATCGGTGATAACTACAATGATGCGAGAATGTGAGTTTGTAAGGGAACTCGGCGTTCAAGAACATGTGGAACAGATAGCATGGGAGTTGTTGCAATCTGGACATCCACTCTTTGCTGCGAGTAACGCTAAACTCTACGACGATGTCGTTCCGACACTTCGGTATTTGCGCGATGAGGGTTTCAAATTAGCAATCGTCTCAAACTGGGATACACCCTTGGATCCACTCACCGAAAGGTTGGGGATCGCCGACTATTTTGATGCAATCACCGCCTCACATGACATGCGCGTCAGATCCGCAAAACCGGATCCACATATTTTCGAGTATACACTCTCAGCGGTTGGTGTTTCGGCAGCGGAAGCTGTGCATGTCGGGGATACGTATCAAGCGGACATCGTTGGGGCACAAGGGGTGGGGATTCGTCCGATATTTCTTGACCGAGACGGCACACAGACTGGTAGATGGGATGAGATGATCCAGAGCCTGTCCGAATTACCGGAGCTGCTCGTTTAGTTTTCAGTTCAGCAGAGGTAAGGTTGCATATCCCATAACAGGATAGTGCCATCGTAACTCGCACTCGCTAAGAGCGAACCATCCGGTGAGAAAGAGAGCGACTGAATATCGGTCGGATGGCTCCAGAAGGTGGCGATATTTTCGCCGGTAGCAACGTCCCACAAACGGATGGACACCTTATCAGTTCCTTGCCACGACGCACCATAGGTGTCAATTTAAGAAGAAAACGACAGCCTTGGTCTCCAGAAGCGGTAAGCGTAGTTTTCAACTGCGCCGGATCTTAGGCATAAACTTGTATAC
>JAKZUG010000510.1:0-3414 GCA_047516705.1 Candidatus Poribacteria bacterium
GAAATAAAGTAAAAGTGGTTATCATTACCTAAAGCGTCTATCGCCACACTCAACTGGAAAGCCATATGCGGTGAAAGTCGCACGTATGGTTTGGAGAGAGCGGTAGAGGGTCGCCCCTCTACCGCTACTCTACTACAATACCAATCTAATAGAAAGGAGTCTCCGATGGCAGTATAGGAACTTGGATTCGTGGGTGAAGTCTGTGATCAAAGTTTTTAATCAATACTTCCAATCTTCATGCGCCAGTGGTGCGTGGTTGAGTTGGTCCCGATAAGTGCGCCATTGGGGTAGGAACTTGTCCATCAACTCACGGAACCGATCGTTATGTGCACGCTCCAGTAGATGCACCATCTCATGCACTAAGATATACACCAAGCAGGATTCGGGTTTCTTTGCGAGTTCGAGATTCAGCCAGATGCGTTTGGCTTCAACGTTGCAAGACCCCCAGAGCGTTTTCATCCGCTTAATCCGCACTTCATTGACGGATACACCGAGCTTCGGTTCCCACTTCTCAAGAAGTGGCGGCAGTTCCGACCAAAGATGCTGCCGATACCAGCGATGAATTACCGCCTTCCGTGCGTCTCGATCAGAGCCCGGGCGGATGCTTAACACCATTTTCTTCTTATTGGGCAGCGAGACCTTTGGCGGACTGTCATGTTCCATTACGTCAAGTAAGTAGCGTTTGCCTCGGAAATAGTGGTTTTCGCCTGTGACAAACTCCCGTTGGGATTGGCGATCCTGTTGTTCAAAGGATGCTTGTTGCTGCCGAATCCATTTTAAGCGTGAAGTGACCGCCATCCGCACAGCATCATCGTCAAATTGTAAGGGGGCAGAGGCACGCACGCGTCCGTTCGGTGGATGGACTCCGATGTAGAAATTTTTGATGTCTTTACGGACAACTTCTATGGCGATGCCTTGCACGTCAATATGTTTAGTATTCATCTTGGTTCTTCACGAGTTCAAAAAGTGCATCAATGTTAACAGCGTTGGGAGCTATCTCCGCTGTCACGACCTGCTCGATTGCCTGACGGATTCCGCGTTCCTTGATCATGGATCCCCGCCAATCGTCCCATCTTGCTTCGAGTATCGCGTGATCTAAAGCGAGCGCGATCTGGACTTTGTCAGCTTCGTCTAAGGTGCAATCATCTGAAACGATGAAGTCCTGTATGTTGCCAAATAGTGCTTGTCGTGCTTTCGTTGTAAGTTCTGCGGGATAAGATAGATGTGTCTCTGGGTTAACAATCTTCTTTGTCAAAGCGATGATTTCAGACAGATATGCCTCGTACGCCATTGCTTCCTCTCTGCGTTTCTGGATCAGGGCATCGAGTACCTCGGACATGCTCCCGTAGTGATTCGGGTCGTCCGGCATCTTTTGAATAATAACCTGCCGGACATTGTTTTCAATTGTTTCTGCGGTCATCTTATCGTTTTTCTGAATGCTTTCAGGCAGTAGTTCGACCGCTGCCTCACCGCGCTCAACGATCAGTTGCACGAGCGTCATATCCTCAAATGTTGAGAGGGTCTGGGTCTCCTCAGCTCGGATGTAAGTATCCAGCAGGTGTCGCATTGCAGGCTCATATGCCTTTAAGTCAACGTAATCGCCACTTGCGAGTTGAACCTCTTGACGGATTTTCTCATAATGGTCAACTTCTGCTTTAATTTTTTGTGCCTCGTCGTTGCTATAGTCTGCTTCCTCCATCTCATTTGCTAAGTTAGCATAAGCGCGGAGGAACGCTCTGGTTTGTTTATAGAGCATTACACGTTTGTGTTTATTGGCTTTCAGCTGCTCGGCGTTGCCGCTTTCCTTAGCGCAGAAATGGTGCAGATGTGCCTCGGGATCGCTTGATAAATCTGGAAGTTCACAGAGTGCTTTGATTTGCTCACGTGTTTCCTCTAAGCGTTCTTTGCCTTGCTGGAGCCTATTCTTCAGTAAATCCTTGATGTCATCAGGATCGTAGTTTGCGAATGCTCCACCGGTGTAGTCTTTCATCGCCTTATCCAGCGATCGGAATAGGTCCTTATAGTCGATGATGTAACCGTATTCCTTATCTTCACGGTCGAGGCGATTGATTCGGCAGATGGCTTGGAATAACTGGTGGTCTTTCATCTGCTTGTCAATGTAGAGATAAGTGGCTGACGGTGCGTCGTAACCGGTGAGGAGCTTGTCTACAACGATCAAGAGTTTCATCTGTCCTGGCTTTTTGACGAAACGGTCTTTTACCTGTTTCTCGAACAGTTCAATTTTTCGGGCTGCCGTATCTTCGGGTTCGCTGAAGTGCGCAGCAAGCATCTTGCGATAGGTAGTATTTTTCAGTAGTGCCTCGGTGGGTCCTTCTCCGGTTTCCTCGCCTCTGATGGTGTTAGGTGTCGGCTTGTAAGAGGTTACGATTGCACATTTTTCCTTAAGTTCGGTCTGCTGAAACAACTCAAAAAACCGGCAGGCGGAGTGTATACTGTCGGAGACGAGCATTGCATTGCCGCGTCCGCTTTCCAGTCGAGGATACAGCATCATGTCAAACTGTATGTCAGCGACGATTTTCCTTAGCCGGTCTTCGGAACTGTATACTTCCTGCATTGTGCCCCACCGCTTTTTGAGCTGCGACTTTGCAATATCGGTTAATCCTCTCGTCTTGAGTTCAAAGAATTGATCAATCTTTGTCTGTGAGGTGATACGTTGGTCGATGTCGCGTGCTTCGTAACGGAGGTCAAGTACCACCTCATCTCTGACTGCCTCATCATATTGATAGATGTGAATGTATTGCCCGAAGATTTCACGGCTCTGGGGTTTGTCGTTCATGAGGAGTGGCGTGCCTGTGAAACCGATAAAAATGGCTTCAGGCAACAGTTTTTTCATCGCTTTGTGGAGTTTACCGGATTGTGTGCGGTGGCATTCATCTACGAAGACGAACAATTTACCGCTCGGCTGGAATTTGTCGGGAAGATTCTGCTGAATTTCGTCAATATAGGTATCTACGTCTTTGTCGGTGAGTTCGTCGGATGTCCTAATTTTTTGGATCAACGAGCAGATGAGAGACTCTCTGGGCTCACTGAGGACTCGCCCTAAATCGTCCCCGCTTTGTGTGCGGTATATTTTTTCGTTAACATTGTTGAAAACCATCTTGATCTGCTGATCGAGTTCGGTTCGATCGGTGATAATTAGGACGCGTCCCTTTAGTCGATCACGGATCCATCTGGCGAGCCAAACCATTGTCAGACTTTTTCCACTACCTTGGGTGTGCCATATAATCCCGCCCTCTTCGCGTTTTAGATATTCCTGTGCCGCTTTCACGCCGAAGAATTGATTGTGTCGGCAGATCTTTTTAACACCTGCATCAAAAACGATGAAGTTGTGCAAGATTTCAAGCAGTCGCTTCTTGTTGCAGAGATACCCCAATTCAGTGAACAAGTCTTGGG
>JAKZUG010000511.1:0-3712 GCA_047516705.1 Candidatus Poribacteria bacterium
TTCACAAAGGCTTCCATCGCCTCCGGATCTGCCGCCATGCGACGCGCCCAACCGCCACCGGGAAACAGGATCGAACCCGGGGCGACGCTATTCACACGGATATTGTCTGGTGCGAGCTCTTTTGCCAATGACTTGGTCATACTGATTTCAGCGGCTTTCGCGGCGTTATAGGTGATGTGCCCACCGCCTTCCCTGCCGTAGATAGAGGTTATCATCAGGATCACACCGCCACCCTGCTTTTTCATTTCAGGGATCGCGAGTCGGTTAACCCGTGCAGCGGAAACCAGATTCAGATCGAGAATTTCGTGCCACTCGGTATCCGAAATCTCTTCCAAGGGGGTCCACCGACTGCCGCCGACATTGTTCACAACAACATCAATCCTGCCGCAGGTTTCCACCGTTTCCGCCATAAATGCCTCAACTTGTTCCGTATCCGTAACATCAGTGAGTTTGGCGAATACCTCTGCCCCTTTTTCAGCCAGTTCATCTGTCACATTTTGGAGTGTATCTTCGGTTCTACCACAGATGCTGAGTCGCGCGTCTTCTTCAGCGAATCCGTGTGCGATGGCGCGTCCGATACCTCGGCTCGCCCCTGTCACAACAACTACTTTATCCTTTAATCCTAAATCCATTAGAATTCCATGTCCTTTTTATAATACGAGTTTGAAAGCAACACCTTAATATTTCTATGTTGCTATTATAGCCGACACCCTCTGAAAATGTCAACGGGATAGTTTTTTATCGGCTGTCAGCAGTCAGTTATCAGTTGTCAGTAGGTGCGGTTAGGAAACCCCACCATAGGTGTCAATTCAGCGGTTTTTGACAGCGTTTTAGCAACTGTAGATATAAACATGCCGCCCTTACAGGGCTGTGGACTTTTTTTACACACGCTGCTATAAACATGCCGTCCCTACGGGACTCAAGAGGGGTTTTAGCACATACAATATCTTTGGTAAAATCCGGCGCAGTTTCAAACAACGCCTACCGTTTCTGGGGACCGCGACGGTTATTTTTCCTTAAATTGACACGCATGGTGCGGTTAGGAACCACACCTACCGGGCGTAACGGGCGGGGACCCCAGGGTGAAAACCAGACCAAAGAATGGAGAACTGAATGACTCTGCTTAGAACAAAAACACACTTGACAATTTATAATGACTGTGGTAAAATATATGTATTGAGGATAATAGGAAGATTCTGTCCGATTAAAAAACAGGAAAAGGACCACAGGAAAAGGACCCATGGCATACTATATCACTGAGGAATGTATTGGGTGTATGGCGTGTTTAACCAATTGTCCGGTTGACGCAATTACAGGCGATAGGAACATGCTGCACATCATTGATCCAGACGTTTGCATCGATTGCAGTGCGTGCGGGATGGTCTGTCCCGTCGAAGCAATCCGCGATCAGTTTGGTGAGGTATGCAAGTTCATCCGCCGCCCAACGCACCGTCCTATCGCCGTTATCTATGAAGAGCTTTGCTCCGGATGCGATTTCTGCGTTCACATCTGTCCTTGGGATTGCCTTGAACTCAAGGATCCGGACACCGGCGAACATGCTGAAAGTTTCTTCGGCATCTGCGAACTTGTAAAACCGAAGGAATGTGTCGGTTGCAAGTTGTGCGAAGAAGTCTGCATCAAAGACGCTATCCGCGTTGAATCACTTGTGCTTGTAGAACTTGCTGAAGCAGTAGAAGCAGCAGATTAACGTTGTGGGAGCAATGCTTCCAATGGCGAACACACATCTTTATAAACCGGATCTTGTTATCGTCATCTCTGGACCCTCTGGTTCAGGAAAAAGCACCGTAATTGATACGCTCTGTAAAGCGGATGAAACGCTACGGCAATCGGTTTCAGCGACGACGCGTAAGTCGCGTTTGAGTGAAGTAGATGGTGTTGACTATCATTTCCTGTCAAAAGCGGAATTTGAAAAGCATCTTCAAGAAGGCAGCTTCCTTGAGTGGGCGGAATACAACGGCAACTTCTACGGTACACTCAAATCTGAAATAGCCACTGCACGTGAATCAAAAAAAGACGCTATTTTAGAAATTGAGGTAAAGGGTGCCCTACAAATCCGAACACAAGACTTGTCACCGGCGAGAAACCTCCTCATTTTCATCATACCACCATCGTTCGCCATCCTGGAGAAACGCCTCCGTCTCAGAAAAACAGAATCGGAAACGGAACTCAAAAAACGCCTCGCTATCGCGAAATCCGAGGTACTTGAGATTGAGCACTATGATTACTGGGTTAGCAATCCAGAGGACGCACTACAGCAGGCAGTTCAACAGATTCAGGTTATCATCGCCGCAGAACGTTCCCGTATTGATACGCAATTGATAGAAACAATTAACCCACTGCTCGGCGTTGATAGTACCGATTAAATTCAGACTTCGCGCTTTAAGGTTGCAAAGCGGCCGCCTCTGAAACTTACAAGAGCCACGTATGACTTCAGAACACAAAAAAATATGGAATTCAGAGATCGGACTATCATCTTAGGTGTCACAGGTGGCATCGCCATCCACAAATCACTTGACCTTGCAAGTCAACTTGTTAAGAGCGGTGCATCCGTTCACATTGTGATGACGGAAAACGCCACGCGCCTTGTCCAACCTTTGCAATTCCAAGTTATCTCACGGAACCCAGTGCTTCTGAACCTATTTGACGCAGGTACAGATTGGAAACCGCCGCACATTGATCTCGCTGACCGTGCCGATCTGCTCGCAATTGTCCCCGCAACAGCGAACATCCTCGGTAAACTCGCAAACGGTATCGCCGATGATGCGCTCTCCACCATCGCTGTCTCCGTCCACTGTCCGATACTCCTTGCCCCCGCGATGAACGGTCACATGTATCAAAACCCTTTCGTCCAACGGAACATTGACATTCTGAAAACACACGGTGTTCATTTCATTGAACCCGCCAGCGGCGATTTAGCATGCGGCTATGAAGGCGTAGGACGTTTGAATACAGTAGAAACGATCCTCCAAGGCGCGAGTGATATACTTTCGGCTGTAACGCCAACAGAAAAAACACATGACTTAAAAGGGACGCGCATCGTTGTCACAGCAGGGGCAACGCGCGAACACATCGACCCGGTGCGATTTATTACAAACCGTTCCAGCGGTAAGATGGGATATGCCATTGCTGAAGCGGCGGCACAGCGTGGTGCAGAAGTCCGCTTGATTAGCGGCACCGCTACTGTTTCTCCGCCTGTTGGCATCATGACCCAGTACGTCGAAACAACCCTTGACATGTACGCTGCACTTCTGGAGGTGTTCAATGAAACAGACATCGTCATTATGGCAGGCGCGCCCGCTGATTATCGTCCAAGCGAATACACACCGCATAAAATCAAAAAGAGTGCCGATACATTGACGCTCCCACTTGAAAGAAACCCAGACATCGCGCAGACGCTCGGCGAACAGAAAACGCATCAAACCCTTGTCTGTTTTGCCGCCGAGACGAATGATCTTCTTGAAAACGCTAAAAAGAAGTTGGTACGCAAGAACTGCGATCTGATTGTTGCGAACGACATTCTTGAAGAAGGCGCGGGTTTCCAATCCGACACGAATATCGTCACCCTGCTGGACCGGGATGGCACCTGCGAACAACTCCCACGTTCCTCAAAACGGGACGTGGCGGATGCTATCCTGACAAAGGTTGTTTCTATACGAAACAGCACGAAATAGACGGTTTCCAAAAAATGAAC
>JAKZUG010000512.1:0-4335 GCA_047516705.1 Candidatus Poribacteria bacterium
GACTCAAGAGGGTTTTGCGGTATACAAGTTTGCGCCTAAGCCCCGGTGCTGTTTGCAACTGCGCCGGATTTTACACACAAACCTTGGCTACTTCAGACCCCTCTTGAGTCCTGTAAGGACGGTATGTTTATAGAAAGGCATTGAAAAAAATAATCTAACCCTGTAAGGGTGGCATGTTTATATTCGCAGCTCCCAAAACGCCAAATTGACCTATGGTGAAGTTTCCAAATGCTCCTACTGGGGACGGAAATTGCCAACCGATGGCTTGACCACTGATGGCTAATTGCTGACTGCTGATTGCTGAAAACTGACTCCTCTGATTTTAACATTTGACAAATTCTCTTGTGTGTGTTAGTATAATAAATTAAACGTCCCAACGAGAAACCGATTAACTTAAAAGCACCGTGGTGTGGCGCAGTACAAACCCTGTCCTCTTTTGCTGGCGAGGTTTCCAATCTCGCCTGTTCACAAGGAAAACACCATGCCGTTTTGTCCACAATGCAACACTAAATATAAAGAAGCAATCTCAACATGTCCGGATTGTCAAGTAGACCTCGTGCCCCAAGCAGCACAAACCGAGATCCCGGAATACGGAGACTGGTACGCTATTGAATCTGTACCGAACGAATTAGCAGGAAATATCCTCCAGAGCGTCTTAGAGGATGACGAGATTCCTGTCTATTTGCGCTGCCATGATGTCCCTTATTACGGTGGTGTGAAAGGCAACGCCTCCCAGTCTGAATGGGGCGATGTCCTTGTACCGGTTAATTTAGTTCCACGCGCCCGGGAATGTCTCAAGAGGTATTTCGATTCGTTGAAGGAAGAATAGTAACACACGCAGATCGCTATGAAAGCCAAGCAACTCTATCTCATTAAGGAAGCAAAATCTCATGTCCGCATGGCTGGGAAGGTCTATGTCCGAGGACACCGCAGGCAGAACGGGAGTTACGTCAAAGAGCATTGGCGGCGGCCACCGAGCAGAAGGATTGGCATCCACAAACGGTTTGAGTCAACAGCGGATCAACTCACTATCTTTGAAACCAACGAAGTCTCAAATTGACACAAGCAAGACTTACGCAAACCCTTTGCTGGCGAGGTTTGGAGCCTCGCTAATGGTGCACAATACTTAGGATCTCATGGAGAAATTGCGTAAGTCCTAAGTTGAAAGGTTATGTGAGAAGAAATCGTGCTGATAATCCTAAATACATTCAAGTGACATCTTCTCAAAAAAAACGCTATGACCTACTTTTTCCGAAGCTTGCAAGCTGTCCATATCTCTTTGTGTCGTTTGCAAGTCTGTCTTATTTTACTATTTTTCATTGCGACTCCCACACTTTTTAGCGATGTTTACCGTATCAAGAAAGGCGATACCCTTCTAATTGCTGTCATTGGACAGCCGGAATATACGCACTCCGTGCAGGTCCGTGAGGATGGTAGAATTAACTACTTCGGCGGCGAGTTTGATGTTGCCGGTGCTACGGTGACAACGGTCAATCACCTGATTCGCGAGTTCCTCGTCCGCGATAACCATGTTAACAACGCCGTTGTTATGGTGTCGCTGGTGCTACAAGAGAACGGCGTTTTCGTCGGCGGTGCGGTGAAAATACCCGGGCGTTACATCATTTCACCGGAGACCGATATCGATTTATCCCGTGCCATCGCGCTTGCGGGGGGTATGGCAGAGAACGCTGATCGCCAAGGTGTCCAATTAATTCGCATTGACACAACTCAAAAGGTTGACACCTACGACCTCTCAATAAACCGGCCTTACAGCGATATCCGCGTCAACATCAACGATTTGGTGTTCATTATGCCGCTTGCTGTCGTTGAGGTGCAAGGACAGGTACAAAATCCTGGTAAATTTTTTGTGCGTGGAGAGATTGGCATAAGGCAGGCACTCGCGCGCGCAGGTGGTCCTGATCGAGAAGCCGATCTGACCGCGATTGTGAAAGTCGGAAAAAACGGAAAACTCTCCGAATTCAATCTCTCCGAACAGTTTTGGAGATCGCCGCCAAACGGTGCCTCTCTTTCCTCTCTATCAGATGGCGACGTGCTGTTTGTTCCCAATGTCTTCAAAGTTGAGCCTATCTACGTGACCGGTTACGTTCACGCCCCGGGTGCCCAACGTGTTCGCGGTCCTTTGACGATCGCGCGAGCACTCGCGCTCGCTGGTGGGTTCGAGGCTTCTGCGAACCGTGAAGGTGTCCTGATCCACCGCCGTGACGGTACAACCATAGAAACATCTTTCACATTCAATCCGGCTGAAGGTGAAGCGCGGCAGATGCTACTCTACCCAGGCGACATTTTAGAGGTTAAAAAGAAGTTCCAAGTCAATTGGGGGCTTATCAGCACCTTCGCCTACATCGTCATCAGTGGCGTGGGTATTATCATCCAATTAACAAAGTGAATGGTAAGGATTTGATTCCGTTAAGCGCGACGCACACAAGACTTCAACTGAGCCTTCTCGCAACCGTATTATACGCGTTGCTGGTTTATAGTGTTTCAGGACTTACGCAAATTTAGCATTCGGTGCAAGGTTTTTTGATTTTTAACCCCCTAAATCCCCCTTATCAGGGGGACTTATGAACCAACTGCGTAAGTCCTAAGTGTTTGTAACAGACAACGCGGTTTCTAAAAGGAGAGATAAAAGTGCGCTTAAAAAAAGTACACCCCTACATCATTTTCTTTTTGGCGTTACTCCCTATGACTGCCTATTCTCAAACAAGTTTATACAAACTACCGAAGGGTAGAACGGGTCTCGGACTTGGGTTTAGTGCAGCTGAAAATATCAACACAATAAGCGGTAGTCTTGACTATGGAATTGACAAGGATTTAAAAATTTCTTTCACAGCCGGAGTCGGACTTATTGAGGATGATGAATACAATAAGACGTTAGAAATTCCGCCAGCACCCGCAGGTGGGTTGTCGATAGTGCGAATTAACTCGTTGGGGCAGACAGGCTTAGATTATTTTCTGAATGGGAATTTTAGTGCTGTGTTTTCCCGAACTGTTGATGCTGCAACAAATGAAACTTTCGTCAAGACACGGACGCTGGGTCTTACTGGAGGCGGAGGTCTCCTAAAACGGCTGGGGACGAAATCAGGATGGAGCCTAACCCCATTTTTTGGCGTATATTATTCAAATGCTTGGGCGGTTACAGAGCGTCAATGGACGGAACTTGAAGAAGCTGTGAGCAATAGTAGTATTTTAGGAGAAGTAGGGATGGAAATTGCGGTGTCACGGACAACGAGCATCGTCGGATCCGTTCTATTTTCTTTTGAAAGTTCTGATACCGTTTTTAGTATCGGGATAAATCTGCATTAAGTAGGACTTACGCAGCGCATTCATAAGTCCCCCTGATAAGGGGATTTAGGGGGTTTAAAAAACAAAAATCTACCGCCGCGTGCTGAATTTGCGTAATTCCTGATTGATATGCTTGATGTCCGTGTTTTCTTTAGTCCCGTAGGGGACGGCATGTTTATAGAAAACGTTACTCCCGCGTGCGCTAGCCCTGTAAGGGCGGTATGTTTATATCTACAGTATCTATGCTTCTTTTGACAAAATATTTACGCACCCTAATCTATCACACGAGGTCATTTAAAATTGTCCGAAGTTAGTAAGTGAATAGTAAGAAAAAGGAAAGACGAATATGAACCAGAACCCTTCCTCAGAATTTGCTCCCGGCCAAATTGTTTTCTTGAAGTCAAATCCGTCTACTCGTGGTGCTGTGATGGCGGTGCTGCCGGGAAATCCTGAAGACCGTATCAATGTTTTTGTTGATGGGAACGTTCAAACATTTTACGCATCTCAGTTGCAGGTTGAAATTCAAAGTGATGATTCACACAGTTTTTCGTGTGATGAATTTCACGCGTATTTGACCGCACTGCAAATCCGTTACCCCGCGCTATCTGCGTTGTACTCGCTTAACGCAGCACGGGTTGATTTTATTCCATACCAATACCGACCCGTCCTCAAATTCATCAAAGCAGACCTACCGAGGCTGCTCATCGCTGATAGTGTCGGTGTAGGAAAAACGATTGAGGCGGGATTGATTCTACGCGAGTTACAGGCACGTAGTGACATCAGTAAAGTCCTTATTAATTGAGATTTCTGTTATGCGTCCGGAAGGTATAGTGCCCGAACCTGCCTATTATCTCAGGTTTGAGAAGGTTGTTTCTGTTAAAGACGAAGACAATGATGAATTCAAGAAATGCCGAATTGCAATCGCATTTGGTATGGATAAACTGGGAGGTGGTGAATGGAAAATCATCCCACTAAACCCAGGGCAGGTCTGTATATATTTTCCAGCCACAAAGGAGACATCCAAGTTGCGGT
>JAKZUG010000513.1:0-8297 GCA_047516705.1 Candidatus Poribacteria bacterium
TTTTCTTGCGCGGCTTTCACGCCGAAGAATTGATTATGTCGGCAAATCTTTTTGGTTCCTGCATCGAACACGATGAAGTTGTGCAAGAGGTCGAGCATTCGCGCTTTGTTGCAGACTTGGCTGAGTTCTCGGAGCAACGGGTTATCGCCTGCGGCGGGATCGGCATCTGCCTCTTTCCAGCGCAGCCAGTGTTTCTCTGATGTTTTGATTGTGCTGTAGCGTAGCCCTTGGGTTTCGCTGCCTGCCATCACGAGCTGCACAGTGGTGAAAAACCATTCGATGAAATCTTCGCGTTGGTTGGTAAGGTTCTGACGGATACCTTCGGAAACGGAGACGGTGGAGCGTTTTAGTTCCAAGACACCGATGGCGATGCCGTTGATGTATAGGACTAAATCGGGACGTTTGGTGTTCTCGCCTTTGAGGGTCACCTCTTCGGCGATGCCGAAATCGTTATTGCGGGGATTCTCCCAGTCGATCAGCTTGACGGTGATACGGTGTTCACCGGTGTTGGGTTGGACGTTCACGCCGTAGCGTAATTGCTCGTATACGTCTCGGTTTGCGTCAACAAGGGTTTTGGTGCTGCCGAGTGCGGCACTCTTTTGGAGTTCATAGGCTGCTTTGCTGATGATGGCGTTTTGGTATCCTTGCCTTCGGAGCCAGTCAGCGAGGTCTTCCGAGAGGATATTGCTGTTGTCCTCGCCACTGTGTTCCCAATTGCCGAGGTAGGTATAACCCAAGGTATCCTCAAAGAATGCTATGACGCGTTTTTGTGTGCGTATTTCCTTGTCGCCGACAGTGTTCATGATAATAGTTGTCAGTTGTCAGAAGAATAGTTTTCAGTTTTCAGTCGCACGGCTAAATCTCTAAGAGGCGATAGATGTGTAGAAGCTCTGGCTGTATAGAAAATGCCCGATCACATGTCTATAACGTGAGTTCGATATAAGAAATTGGTTCATCACATAGGTTCAATTGAACGAATACGAGACCCAACGCAACACCTAAAACGGACATCTTTGCTCCGGAGGAGCAATATGTTTATAGCAGCCATCCGACGTGACGTTTCCGCTCCAGATGAAGTTTAACAAATAAATTGGGTAATTGTGGCTACGCGACGTGCGATGAATCGCACTACTACGAACCGATCTGCCTGTTATTACACATCTCAGAATTACCCGTTTAAATTCTTAATCTTCATCTGGGGTGCGGTCACTTGAATATACCGTTTTCTATAGATATATCACCCCTCCGGGGTGGGGAAAGTGCCCGAAAACTTTATTGAAACGCCCAAAATTTGTTAGTAGCAACTTGGGCTATATTACTACAGTGCGTCTCATAAATAGTTTGAGCGTATTATCCGATAAGGATTTCTCATGGAAGAAACCCCCTAAATCCCCTTATCAGGGGACTTGCGTATATCTTCTAAAAATGCTTTCTTTAGGGATATGCGAACTGGTATTTATGAGATAGGCTCTAAACTTTGGACAATTTTTAAGAATCCTTGTGTGATGAGTAGGTATCTTTGCTTCTCGCCTAACATTTTTCTACACACCTGTCGCCCTGCTGGGGCTTAGTGGTGTGGGGTGGACAGCATTTCTACACACCTGTCGCCCCGCTGGGGCTGCGGTTTTGTTAATACCGAAATGTCTTCTTTTTCGACGAGTTTTTCTGAAGGAACAAAACCACAGAATATGAATCAGGTTCTCAATGAAAGTTGGCACCACGCCTTGAGAGGGAAACCTAAATAACACATAAATTGTCCAAACTTTAGTTATATTAGGTGATAAATCACTTACTAAAAAAATGTATAGAGATGCTTTGTAGCCATATTTCACTGCATTTGACCATCTTATACACTTACTCCAAATTTACATTATATATGATAACATATTTAATTTGGAAATGCAAACTATTTTTTATGGGACCTGCGTTCCTACACACGTTCACACGAAAAACTTGATTTACATCCCCGATTCTGCTACAATAACAGAAAATTGAATATCGGAGTGTTGATGAACAATGACAGCACCACTTCTCCAGATGCAGGCAATCACCAAAGACTTCCCCGGCGTGCGTGCGTTAGACAACGCCTCTTTTGAGGTGCGTTCCGGTGAAATCCATGCGCTCTGTGGAGAAAATGGTGCTGGCAAATCAACGCTGATTAAGATTCTCGGTGGTGTCTACCCGTACGGCACTTACAGCGGTAGTCTGCGTATCAACAACACCGAGCAGCAGTTCCACGCTGTTCGTGATGCAGAACACGCGGGGATCGCTATTATTCATCAGGAATTAGCACTTATCCCAGAGATGACAGTCGCAGAGAATATCCATCTCGGTAAGGAACCACGGCGATTTGGGGTCATTGATAGGCATCGTCTCTATCATGAGGCGGGTGAACTCCTGTCACAGTTTGGACTGGCAATCCCGCTACAAAAACCTGTCTGTGAACTCGGCATTGGACAGCAGCAACTCGTAGAAATAGCGAAGGCTTTAGGACGCAGTTTGCAATCTGGAAACGCGCTGTTGCTTGTACTTGACGAGCCGACAGCCGCCTTGACCGAAAGTGAGGTGGACATTCTCCGCCAAATTCTGACGCGACTCCGAGAAAAGGGTGTTGCCTGTATCTATATCACTCACAAACTCAAGGAGATCTTTCAAATCGCTGATCGTGTGACAGTCTTACGTGACGGCAAAACAGTAGCAACGCAATCCGTTAAATCCCCTGAATGCACCGAAGATGCGTTAATCTCACAGATGGTTGGCAGGGAGTTAACGGCACTTTTTCCAGAACGGCAGGCACACCCACCGACTGAAAACGCTTCAAACCAAGGCGATGTCGCACTACGGGTCGAAAATTTAAGCACCTATCCATCGGAACCGCCACGACTTGAAAGCATCAGTTTTGAGGTGCGACGCGGGGAGATTCTCGGCATCGCAGGTCTGATGGGCGCGGGCAGGACGGAACTGATTAGCACTATCTTTGGGGCTTACGACGGTAAATGGAGCGGTGATATATTCATAGAAGACACGCCTCTCCAGATTCACTCGCCGCGCGCGGCGATCCAGCACGGAATGGGACTTGTCAGTGAGGACCGGAAACGCTACGGACTACTCTTAGATGTGGATGTTACCCGCAATATGACGCTGCCGAGTCTCGGCTTATCGCCAGACCTCACATCATACGGGATAATTAACCACAACGCGGCATCTGAGAAAAGTGAACACTACGTTGATTCGCTTCAGATTAAGACAACTTCGCTGGAGGTCCCCGTGAACCACCTCAGTGGTGGAAATCAACAGAAGGTAGTGCTGGGAAAGTGGTTGATGACACATCCGAAGGTGCTATTCCTTGATGAACCGACACGTGGTATCGATGTCGGTGCGAAAGCAGAAATTCATGCACTGATGGCAAAACTCGCTGATGAGGGAGTTGCGATTGTGTTTGTATCCTCCGAGCTGCCGGAGATATTGGGCATGAGCGACAGGGTTTTGGTGCTACATGAAGGCAAAATCACGGGTGAATTTACCAACGATAACCTGACACAAGAGGAGATTTTGCGGTGTGCAGCAGGGGCATAAGAACCGTATACACTCAATTTCACGAGAAACCGCAACGACAATGGAAAACAAAAACGAAAACTTTAAAACAGAAAGTCCAGAGGAGACCCAAGCACTCGGCGAAAAAATCGGCAAAACGCTTAAAGGAGGGGATGTCATCGCACTCGTCGGTGACCTTGGGACCGGTAAGACGTGCTTGACACAAGGCATCGCGCGCGGCGCAGGGATCGCATCCAACGAGATTGTCAGCAGCCCTTCATATATCCTGATTAACGAATACAGTGGGACAGTGCCTATCTATCACATTGATCTGTATCGACTCGAAAACAGTGAGGAAATCGCAGAACTTGGACTCAGCGAATATGTGGAAGGTGACGGAATTTGCATCATTGAGTGGGCTGAGCGGATGGCGGATGCACTCCCCAATACCAGTATAAAAATCCACATCACGCTTGCAGGCGCAGACACTATACACGGCGATGATAAAGTTTGCGAATCAATATTAGATAACCCTGAAGATGAAAACATCCGACACATCGAAATTCAATATCCTATATCTCGATAGCGGTTCAGGCATAGGAGGTGGCCAACGGAGCCTTCTGCTCTTGCTCAACCTATTAGACAAGGAGCGTTTTACACCTTTTGTCGGATGTCTCGGTGACAGTGCCTTCGCAGCGGAAGCTAAAAAGACAGCGGCGAGTATTATCCCCCTATCTCTGCCCGCGGCGCATAACAAAACTGATAAAGCGAAACGGTTCACCTTCCGCGACCTGCTTGAAGATTTTCGGCAACTTCGAGTCATCATTGAACTCCATCGGGCAGTGAAGCGACATGCGATAGACCTCCTCCATGCAAATTCACTTTCGGTGGCACTCCTTGGCGGCATTGTTGCGAGGATAAACGGCATCCCTATCTTGATGCACAAACGTTATGCCACCTCTTACGGCATTCTGGACCGATTCTGCGAAAGGCTCCTGCATCGCGTGATTCTGGTGTCAGAGGCAACACGGTGGGATTTCGCTCCGGTGGCAAAGCAGACGCTCATCTACAACGGTGTGGATTTAGACGCATTTCAAGCATCACCAGAAGAGGTCGCAACGCTCCGGACAGAACTCTTTTCCGATGAATATTGTTCTACAGTACTCGTTGGTGTCGTAACCCGGATTACACCGGAGAAAGGCATCCACTTCTTAGTCAGAGCAATGCAGGAACTCAAAGGTAGGGCAGACGTAAAGTTGCTCATCGTAGGCGGTCCCTATTTCCAAAAAGATGTTGACTATATGGACACTCTAAAGCAGGAGGTTGCAGACTTAGGTGTCGAAGATTCAGTCATTTTCACCGGATTTCTGTCGGATACGCGTATTGTAACAAGTCTACTGGATATTGTATTGGTGCCGTCAATTATTCCAGAAGCATGTCCGCGCACCATTATTGAGGCGATGGCGGTCAGTAAACCGGTCATCGCAACACCGCTCGGTGGTAGCAAAGAACTCGTCACACCCGAAACAGGCATTTTAGTGCCACCTGAAGATGGATCGGCGATCGCTGACGCTATCGCAACGCTTGCAACCGACGGAGAACGATTAGCAGCAATGGGAAAAGCCGCCCGTAATCGTGCTGTGCAGCTATTTAGTAGTGAAAGGAATACCACTTTGACAGAGGCTGTTTACGCCGAACTTTTAGCAGTGTATTAATAGGAGCTATTATGAGAGAAAAAACGAGCAGTCCACTGCAGGGATCACAAGTCAGCGAGGGACAAGTAAGACAGGTATCAAAGTTGTTTGGTGAAGGCATCGGCGATACTCGCGAGTGGATAGAAATCCATCGCACCAGCGATGAATGGGAAGCGAACCTGATTCAAACTACTTTGAACGCGCAACAGATCCGATGCCGACCTATTGAATTAAAAGAGGAAGGCCAGACCGCGCTCCTTGTGGATCCTGAGCATGAGGTTGCAGCCATGGAACTGGTCAGTCGTATCGGTGTAGCCGTGACAAGTAGTGAATTCGCGGCGCAATCCGAAGAGACCGCGGAGGCACTCAAGCAACGCGACATGACGGTTGCTCAGGAAGATACAAGTCAACAGTCTGAACCCGGCGATTCGTCAGAACTCACAATGGCGGAAAGCGAAGGTATTGGCAGTGTCGTCTATGTTGAAGGACAAGGATATGAACTCCGCGTCGGTCCTGAACCCTACGTCACCGTGCCAGAAACCGACTGGGAAGAGTTCACAGACTTTAGCGCGCAACGCCAAGAGTTTGTCATCCTTCTCCGCCATGAATATCCCTCACTTTTCGAGTGGATTCAAGAGGAGAAGCTGCTTGCAGAATTCATCCGTCTTATCGAGATGACGTACCAAGAAGGCGCGCCGACCCCTGTTTCCCACCGATACGGCGATGCCTCCGATATTGAGGAATTGGACACTACACCTTACCATCCTCTCGCGCAACTGAGCCTCGCTGTGGCAGTAGTTTCGCTCGTCGCAGTGCTTTTCCAAGTGCCTTGGACTGTAAACCTTGTACTGGCTGTAGTAGCCGTAGCATTGGCGGTGGCTGCTAAATACCAGATTGATGCAAGTGAGGGGAAATCGACAGGTATCCCGATGACACTGGCGGCGATGGTGCTGGCGTGTCTCGTCGTCCTCTTTGCGTGGTGGCTGGACCAGCGTCCGGAACCGGTGGAACAACAGAAAAACCCGCCTGTCCGCGAGATGATTGACGATCGATAAGTTGATTAAGCACTTCCGAGAATTTGTTTTTTGATTTGATAGGTTTGAAAATTAATGCTATACTGATTCCGTTATTACAAAGGAGGGAAAACTGATGACACAGACTTACACTGCTGTGATCCAACAGAGCGACGGATGGTGGATTGGCTGGGTACAAGAAATCCGTGGGATCAATTGCCAAGAACGAACAAAAGAGGAATTGTTAGATAGCCTCAGGAGCGCGGTTGAAGATATATTGGAATTAAATCGAGACGTAGCGATCCGCCGTGCTGAAGGTGAGTATCAGACGGTCCCGATCTCGGTATGAAACGGAGAGCACTGATTCAACATCTTAAAAAACATGGATGCGAATTGGTTCGAGAAGGTCGTAAGCACTCGGTGTGGAGCAATGTGGAATTGAATCTCAGTGCTGCGGTTCCACGGCATACTGAAATTGCGAATCGGTTGGCAAAAGATATATGCAAAGAGTTAGGAATCCCAACCCTATAATTGGTCGCAGCGATCAATATTCTCTATCCGCTTATATTCCAGAAAGCAAAAAGGGTTTAGTTTCTTTCCTGAAATGCAGTATACTTTTCAAATAAAGCCTAAGAAGGAGATACCTCATGATAGAAAAATCACCGCCTTCGGAGAAAAAACTAACGAAGTTCGAGGTGCCTCTAACCCGAGAGAAGTGTAGTGATAAAGAGGATATTAAAGCGACAAACAGCAAACATCATCGCAGCGCAAAAGTTCGCCGCACAGTGAAGCTGCCTCGCCTGAAGTTAGAGGACCTCGTATCTCAGATCACAGAAGAAAACGCCCATAAAGAGATCTCCACCGGACCTGCAGTTGGAAATGAAATCTGGTAGGAACGGGATAACCTATGTCAGAACTCACCTTGATTAATATCTACAAATAATCGCAGTTTCCGCGGCTATAAGAGAATAATGGATCTATGAAAACAAGTCAATCTACCCAAGATTATACTCAATCGAATTTACCCGATGGTGCCCGAGCCCGATTCGGTAAAGGGGCAATAAACGACATTCAGTTTTCTCCAGATGGTAACCGATTAGCAGTAGCCAGTAGCATTGGTATTTGGCTCTACGATATGAAGACTTATCAAGAAGTCGCCTTGCTCACAGGACATACGCGTTCGGTATCTTCCGTTGCATATTCTCCGAATGGACGACTACTCGCTAGCGGAAGCAAGGACGAGACAGTGAGACTATGGGATGCGAAGAGTGGCGTGCACCTTAAAACCTTAGAAACCTTTGCGTTTCAGTCTTACGGTATCTACGACCTTGTGTTCCAAAATGACATGTGCATTCTCGCCACTGGAGGTTGCAGGGATGAGGTTTTGGAGGATTTAGTGGTGCTTGAGGAGCACTATATACTTTTGTGGGAAATGAAACTTGATCTGTCGGAAATGGAGCGCGACTCGCGGACTACAGAGCATGATGCACATATTAAAAACACACTACAGCATAGCGGAGTACTCGAAAACGTTGTGTTCAGTAGTGATGGAGCCATGCTTGCCAGCGGTAGTGAAGATGGCACCGTTCGGTTGTGGGATACTAAGAGAGACGTACTCTTGAAGACCCTAATAAAACGTCATGATGGGTTTGCACCGACCAAAACTGTTGAAAGCATAGCGTTTAGTGGTGATGGGCGTACCCTCGCTATTGGGAGAGCTGGAAAGGTGTGGTTGTGGGGTGTGGAACATGGTGAACTCCAGAAAACTTTGGATGCTCATCTTCTTGGTGGTGCTTACAGCATATGCTTTTCTCCAGATGGACGCACCCTCGCAAACTCAAGTGAAAACAACAGTATTTCCTTATGGGATGTCGCCGCAGGCAAACACTTAAAAACTCTCTATGGGCATATAGATAATAGACATTATATTAGTTGAATTGTGTATGCATTTTCATCTATTTTTTGCTATCCTATAGGCACATTTTTGCTTAAAATGCGAAAAAATGAGGACAAACTGGCAAATTACAATCGCTAAGAGATAACAACGTGAAATATA
>JAKZUG010000514.1:0-13694 GCA_047516705.1 Candidatus Poribacteria bacterium
AAAACTTATTTGCTTCCAGATTGTGGTTCCATCGCTGGGTAGATTTCTATATCAGAACGTGTGATGAGTACACCGGTGTAGAAAGTTAACCAGTCCCCACAGAGTTCAATTGACATAAACTCATCGTCCTCGCTGGCGTATTCGTGGAGTTCAACCTCGAATTTTTCTTCTCCCTCGGCATCCGTAACAGTGAGGGTTGCGGTAACAACATCCTGTCGGTTGTATTCAACAGCGATGTCCTCATCTTCATTATCGGGATCTGGAAAATAGAGCGTCATGGCATCAGGCAGCGGATCACTGAGTTCACATTCATCATCAACGATCCATCGGGAAATCTCGTATTCGTCCTTAGTTCCTGCAACATGGTCGACTCCAAGCACGGCTTCTTCTTCCGCATCGCGAATGTGATACATATAGCGACAGAGGCTATCGCCCTCATACTTCTTTCGTATGACAAGTTTGAAGGCGTGCGAAGTATCTCCTGTCTCCTCATAAGTGTTGATGTCGGAGAGTTCAATCATGCTGTCAATCGGAATGTCTACTAACTCATGCCGTTCCGGTTTCTCGGGTGTAGCATCTTTTCGTCTGCCAAATAGGGACCGACCGTCTTTTTTGCCAAATAGTGCCATACTACCACCTAAAAATAGCCTTTGTTATACATTACCATCATGATTACACCTACAACGAGAAGACTTCCGAAAATAAGGAGAAACCAAGTTGCACCGGATGTTTTCTTCTCTACAACAGTCCGCGTGGCAGGTGGCGCACGCGTCGAGGTTGTTATCGCAGTGGTGGCTGTCACTGTCGGTGTATCTTCAGCAGATGCAAGGAGTTCCTGTTTCAGTGCTTCCTCATCGGGGAGTTCCTCAACAGTGAAAACCTCTGCGCCATCCCCATAAAATTTATCCGGATTCTCTTCAACATAACTTGCCACATAGTTTTCATCCGGATTGGTCCCCGGATCCACGTAATTTGAGTTCGATTCAATACCTTGGCTCTCGTAGTAATCCTTATAGCGCTCATACTCTGCCTGTTTTTCGGCATCCCAATGCGACCTGTCATAGTTGCGATGGTGATAGTGCCACATGTAACTATGGCGAATCGCGTGGTTGTAGTGGTCATGGAAATAGATACCGAACATGATGTTGTTAAACGCCATGGATGCAGACATGCTGTACATTGAATAACCCATCATAGGATAGTAGCCGCCATAGTTGTTGATATTAACAGTAGAACGGCGATCTCGACGGGCTCGCGCTGTTTGCCGGTTCGAGGTCCGGACTTGGCGTTTCAAACTACGGTTTTGCGTTTTGAGTTGACGGACCTGCTTTCGGTTTTGCGCAGTTGTTGGCCGCTGTTGGCCGCGCGTGGCAGTCGTACTGCGGTTTGTCGCGGTCGTTGCTTTCGCACGGCTCGTCGCTGTCTGCTTCTGACGTGCTGTCGTGCTGGCACGCGTGCCGGTTGTTCTCGATGCGCCATTTTTGCTATAAGTGCTGCCCGTACTGCGCGTCGTCCGTGTTGAAGAACGACTGGTGCTACTAGAGGAACGCTTCGGTGCGCTGTAACTCCGCCGACTGGAACTACGACTACGGCTGAAACTCCGACCACCGCCAAAACCGCCGCGGCGGCTCTCTACAATATCCGGCGCGAAACTAAATAGAAAGACAACCAGGACCGCTAAAATTGAAAACTGTTGAAATTTACGCTTCACCCTGTTACTCCTCCTTAGATTTTTTTGCTGAAAAACTTGACAAAAGACACTGAATTTGTTAAAATAATTAAAGATGTCTATAAACGTTAGTACCGGTTTCGTTCTTGAAACCTCTATGTGCCTGTAGCTCAGCTGGATAGAGCGTCAGCCTCCGGAGCTGAAGGTCGGGCGTTCGAATCGCCCCAGGCACTTTCTTTACTTAACGAATGGTGTGCAAGACACACGATCGCCACGTGAAACCCCATATCTACACTTTAAGAGTATGTTAACATTAAAAAGGATAGCTGTCAAGGTTTTTTAAGTTCCTGTCTAGGGCTATTTAGTTTTCGGTTCTTTAACCATTTTGGCAGGCAAATCGCGAGCACAGCTCGCTCCTACAGGGATATATTGTGATTTAGCATTTATTCTTAGCGGAGAACTAAATGACCCTAAGTTTCTGTCAGAGCTATACAGTTTTAAGAAATTATCGGGTTTCATGTCTTTTTTTACAATCTGGTGTGGTTAGGAATGCAGATCGCATTTGGGCGAGTACGCCGCAAAACCGCACCTATCGGGCCTGGAATGAAAAGGTGTAACATTTGAAAGGGAAATATGGCACTTGACGTACGCGACGCACGATTATCGGATCTGGTTGATGCAGATGCCGTTATTAAACAAATAGCAACTGGCTGTCAATTCACCGAGGGACCCCTCTGGCACGCAACAGGACAGTTCCTGGTTTTTAGCGATATTCCGGCAAACAAGATGCGGAAATGGGATGCCGACTCTGGAATGACTATTTTCCGTGAACCCTCCGGCAAGTCAAACGGATTGACTTACGATAAAGGTGGACACCTCATCGCCTGTGAACACGCAAACCGCCGAGTATCACTAACAACCGCTGATGGAGAGGTGATCACAATTGCCTCACATTATCAGGGCAAACGCTTGAACAGTCCGAACGACATCGTTGTGAAATCCGATGGAAGCATTTATTTCACAGATCCACCTTACGGGCTAAGTGCAGCGTACGGGGTTGAATCCGAAAAGGAACTCGACTTTCAAGGGGTCTATCGCTTGTCCCCCGACTATGAGACGCTGACACTTCTCGTTGACGACTTTGACCGGCCCAACGGTATCTGCTTTTCACCGGACGAGTCCATCCTCTATATTAACGATACCGAACGGATGCATGTGCGCGCATTTGATGTACAACCCGACGGCACAATCGCGAACGATCGCGTCTTCGGTGAAGAAGAGGGAGACAACGGCAAACCAGACGGGATGAAGGTTGATGTCCAAGGGAATGTCTATCTAACCGGTCCCGGCGGGATTTGGGTCTTCGCGCCAGATGGAACACACCTCGGAATTATCCTTGTTCCTGAGCGTGCAGCGAACTTGGCATGGGGTGGTGATGACTGGAAAACCCTATTTATTACAGCAAGTACCTCGGTCTATCGCATAGAATGCAAAGTAGCGGGAGTCGCAGTCCCATAATGCCAATGAAAATTAATATCAAACGGATAGATAAGACGCTCCCGTTGCCGAAATATGAAACATCAGGGTCTGTAGGCTTTGATTTAATTTGCCGTGAATCTGCTGAGATTGCTCCGCAATCTATCGTCCTTATACCTGCAAATGTTGTTGTCGAAACACCGCCCGGTTATATGCTGATGGTCTGTCTCCGAAGCAGCACCCCGCGTAAATTGGGGTTGATGATGCCGCAAGGTGTCGGTATCGTTGATAACGACTATTGCGGCGAAGAGGACGAATTGAAAATCCAAGTCTACAATTTCACGGACGAGGTTGTGAACGTCGAAAGAGGCAGTCGGATTGCGCAAGGGATTTTTGTCCGTGTGGATACAGCAGAATGGAATGAGGTTGAACAAATGTCCGCCGCTTCAAGAGGCGGGTTTGGCAGCACAGATCGGTAGCCTTGTGCTGCCAGAGTATGTTCATAGGAGGGTTGCCAGTCATAAATGCTGGTAATCAGTAGGCATGAAACAATACCTTGAAGGACTGCAACAAATATTAGACACTGGCGTTGACCGGGAGGGCAGAAATGGAAAAACTCGTGCACTTTTTGGCATGCAAATGCGATATAATCTGGAAGAAGGGTTTCCTGCTGTAACCACCAAGAAACTAGCATTCCGTGCCGTAAAAGCGGAACTCTTAGGTTTCTTGCGAGGCTATGATCACGTTGAGCAGTTTGAGAAACTCGGGACACAGATATGGAACGCAAACGCCGATGCTTGGGGTCGTGATGGGTACCTTGGACGGATATACGGTGTTCAGTGGCGAAAATGGCAAACGGAAGAGGGTACGATTGATCAGTTAGCAAGGGTCATTGAACAACTCCAAGTAAACCCACATAGTCGTAAACATATTGTTACAGCGTGGAATCCGGCGGACTTAGATGAGATGGCATTGACACCATGCCACATGTGCTTTCAATTCTTTATAGCAGACGGCAAGTTGTCGCTGCAGATGTATCAGCCGAGTTGTGATATGTTCTTAGGTGTTCCCTTTAATATCGCCTCGTATGCGCTTCTTCTGAACATGGTAGCTCAGGTAACAGATTTAACACCTTATGAATTCGTCCACACTTTAGGTGATGCCCACATCTACCACGTACACTTTGAAGCCGTCGAAATGCAATTGAAACGGGAACCTTATCCGCTCTCGCGCCTCGTTTTGAATACCGAAATTAAGTCAATTGACGCTTTCAAGATGCAACACATTCAGTTAGAGGATTATCAGCACCACGACGCAATTCGCGCACCTATGATTGTTTAAAATCTGTATGTCCGAGAACTATCCAAACTTCATTAGGAACAACATATCTATAGCATCTGTCAGATTTGATCTCAATACTCCAGCTCCGTAGGAGTATGTTTTTACGACACATAGCACTCCGCTGGAGTGCGAGAACTTGGGCATCGGGTTTTCTATAGACATATCACTCCTCTGGAGTGTGGGAACAGATTCATCATCTAACCTGCGATAAGCATGATATGTCGTGTTGTATTTCTCTAAATTCTTAAGTCGAATTCACATTACTATAGGGAGATGTAAACATGAAAAGGCAGATAATTCTAATAGTTTCCATTGCCGTGATACTTGTAGGATGTGGACAGTCCAATGAGCATGCTATTTTCCGCTCTGGGGACATGATTACAATTTATTGGGTTTTGCAAGAGAACGCAGAAATCGCCAACTTTGAACTCAAGGACAACATCTTGGAATTCGACATTGATGCCGGAGAGTTGCACGAGAAACAGATGCTCCCTATCAATTTTGCCAAAAGCCATGAAACCCTTGAAATCAAGGGAATGACCAGACTCGATGATTTGGCAATTTTTCATATTTTGGTTAACTCTATGAGGCAATCACACAACGAGCGTCCGAAAACGCAATCTACGTATATGACATACCTTGGACAGAAACAGAGTATCAATATTGACAAGAAGCCGGGTGATTTCACTAACGCGAAAGCTTTCCGATCCGGTGACAGGATTACTGTGTATTGGCATAGACCTGAAAAATCTGAAAAAACATGGTTCAAATGGACGCGTGGACATAGCCATAGTGATATGTGGATGGAGGGTCGTGGACTTCCAGATAATTGGACGGAAGCACTTTCAATTAAGGAAGTAGAACCGAATGAAAGAATCGTTTGCATAGGTCTCGGAAGTACCCCTGAGATTTTCATAGCATATTTCCGCGTTTACTCTAATTTTTCCGACTAATATCGGAATTGCTTTGTTCATTTTCGAGACGGGAACTTGTATTTTCTACTTTACACTTAAACAAACTAAAGTTTGGACAATTTTTTACTCCGCGTGTGATAGGTTGAATTTAATAAAAATACTTACACATTCCGCCCCGCTGGGGAAACTAAGAAGGGGGAGTGGACCCGCGTTTCTTTAAACATTCCGCCCCGCTGGGGCTGCGTTTGTTGGTATCTGAAATTCTTTTTCTCCGAATTACGACCCCGTGAAAAACTCGCAGAAAATAGAAAATACTTCAGGACTCAGCAGGAAACAGACCGGAATCGTCCAAGCTTTAGTTAAATAAAACTAAGGAACTCCGCACAGCTACAACGGGATCTACAAGACAGTATTCAAAGGAGAGCATGGAACAAGAAAAGCAAGATACCCTCGGTAACCCCGAACAGAACGGCAACCCTCTGGGTTCCCATGAATTGACATTATCAGAGGAAGCAGCGTTCCTCATCCGGCTTGTTTTCGAGGAATTTGAAGAACTGCTAAGCGATTACCCACACCACGCTGCTTACTGTTTCGCATCAATCACCCATCTGGCGGATACAGCCGAAGACCTCTCACACTTCGCACGGCGGCTCGGGATGTGGCTCTGGATTGAAGTACTCTCCTTTCAAACTGAGGAACCTTTAAGCCTTCATGAACTCGCTGAACACTTTGAAATCGATGAGAAAACTGTTCAAGCAGGAATTGATGAACTCGTGAAGGCAGGACAATTTAAGATGGAGTGGAAACAGGAAAATAAAATCAAGATGGCACCACGTATGTTAAAAGAGACAGTCATCCATTTTGCTGAACAGGTCTTGAACGGGATAAAAATCGGAGAACAAGAAGAGGGAACAGCACCCTAAAATGTTAATTTCAATGATCGCCGCGATGGACAAAAACCGGCTTATCGGCAATGGACCAGACATCCCATGGCAGATGCCTGCAGACCGACGACATTTCCGCGACATGACCATGGGTAAGCCCGTGGTTATGGGACGCAAGACTTTTGAAACCCTCAAACGTCCTTTGGGCAAGCGGCGCAACATCATTCTCACACGGAACACGGCTTACAAGGCACCGAAAGGCTGTATCGTTGCCCACTCCGTAGAAGAAATTATTAAACGCTCTCAGGAAGCAGAAGAACTCATGATATGCGGTGGTGCGCCTATCTACCAAGCCTTTTTACCGCACGCGGACAAGCTCTATATCACGCAGATTCATGCTACGTTTGAAGGCGATGTCTATTTTCCCGCATTTGACATGGCAGCATGGCGGGAAGTGAAACGTATTGACGGTGAACCTGACGAGAAAAATCCTTACGCTTACAGTTTTCTGTTTTTAGAAAGAAGATAGAAAGGAACAAATCAGTGCTTAACCTTTGTATGCTCTCAGGTTCTTTTGAATACGACTCGGAAGCATCTTTAATCATTTTCAAGCAGTTTGTTGAAAAACACTACCCGATCAAAGCAAATCTAATCGTCTATAGTTCAGAAGATGATGATCCATCTTTGGCGGCGTTGGATGACGCAGATGCTCTGTTAGTTTTCACGCGTCGTCTCAATACAGAGGGCGCATCGCTCAGGCAATTTCAAGATTATTGTGGACAAGGTAGACCGATCATTGGGGTCAGGACAGCCAGCCATGCGTATCAAAACTGGCTGGAGTTTGATAAAGTTGTACTCGGTGGCGACTATCAAGGGCATTACGGCCATGGACCGATTACTCGTGTTGAAATAGTTGAGGCGGAACATCCAATTCTGAAGGATATACCGGCATTCGATAGTTATGGGAGTCTTTACAAAAATCCATCAATTCGCGAGGATACATCTTTATTACTGATGGGACATACTGATGAACATTCAGAGCCTGTAGCGTGGACGCGTTTGCATAACGGCGGTCGCGTCTGTTACACCTCACTCGGACATCAGAAAGATTTTGAGGTAGAACCCTTTTTGCGGTTACTGGCACAAAGTATTTTGTGGGTATCAGAACAGATTTAGAGAAGTTCAAAGGCACACTTGGAGATATGGAAACACTAACGATTGTGAATGGCGATATCTATACCCCAACACATTACGGACAGGGGAACATCGTCATTCAAGACGACACAATTTTAGAGATAACGACAGGGACGCTTCAACCGTCGGGAAAGGTCATTGACGCATCAGGATGTCTTGTTATTCCAGGGTTGATCGATGGATTAGTGCATGGTGGTGGCGGTTATGATACGATGACAGGCGAGGTCGAAGACATAGCCGCAATTGCACGCGCACATGCACGCAGTGGTGTCACCTCGTTGGCGTTAGGCATCTCCTCCGGCAGCATGGAACAAATCAACAGTGCCTTAACTGCTATTGCCCACGTTGTTGACGAGCCAGTAGCGGACGGTTCACAGATTATTGGTTCGTATGTTGAAGGGAAATTCGGGAGTCTCGCCAAAAACGGTGCACAGAACGCGAAGTATATTACACCGCCAAACTTTGAAGAATTTCATGCAATGTGGGCAGCCTCCGACGGCACATTGAAAGTAATTTCTGTCGCACCCGAAAACGATGAAAATTTCCAATTTATCAAGCACCTCGCAGCCTATAAGACAGACGCATACAACGACATCGTCATCGCAATGGGACACACAAATGCTACATATCAACAAGCGATGGCAGCAATCGACGCTGGCGTAACACGTGCCACACATACCTACAACGGTATGAGCGGAATGCATCACCGAACGCTCGGTGCCGTCGAAGCGGTACTCTCCGACCCAGATATCCACGCAGAACTCATCATTGATGAACACCATGTCCACCCCTTTTGGGGGAATAACCTGATTCAGCAGAAAGGTATTCACGCAGTCGGGTTGATTACGGACTGCACAGAACTTGCGGGTGTTCCTGCCGAAGATTGGCAAGAATCGGCAATTTATGTTCCGCAGCTTGATGCATATCGCCTCAACGAAGGTGCAATTTCTGAAAACGATACCGCTTTTGAAGCTGGAAGCACCGAGAAGTACGTCCGTAATGGCGCGATGTGGCTTGATGTCGGCAAACCGACCGAACGCCTCGCAGGCGCGACAATCACTCTCATGGATGGTATCCGCAATGTCATCAATTGGGGCAATTCTCTGGAAGATACCTTAACAATGGCAACATTAACACCCGCGCAAAATTTAGGTATCGAGACATCGGTGGGTTCAATTGCAACAGGCAAAAAAGCAGATATCGTTATTGTCGCTGAAAATTTAAGCGTTCAGACGGTTTTTTTACGGGGGAAATTGCTAAAAAACTAAGAAATTTGTAGAATTCCAGTCTTTTTTATTTTTTTTCCAAAAAAATTTGACAAACGAATTTTTACAGTGTATAATATGTACTTTGTACTTTGGAAACCCTAATAAATCTTTTTTTGGGAGAAAGGGGCAATTATCCGGAAACATTCTAACGTAGTACCCAAATTCCACGTTAATTGGTTCTGCTGAAGTTGTGATGCCCCGCGCGGGCTTTTTTTAATGCCAAAAGCCCTCATAGATTTTATTCTGGAGGATGAAATGCCAACAATTAACCAGTTAATTAAAAAACCGCGCAAGAGGTCCCGGAAGAAGACGAAATCGCCGGTACTAGAGCAGTGTCCCCAACGGCGCGGTATCTGTCTACAGGTGAAAACGATAACGCCGAAAAAACCGAACTCGGCATTGCGTAAGGTAGCCCGGGTGCGTTTCACCAATGGCTATGAAGCCACGTGTTACATTCCGGGGATTGATCACAATTTGCAAGAACACTCGGTCGTTTTGGTTCGGGGTGGGAGAGTGAAAGACCTCTCTAATGTGCGTTACCACATCGTCCGTGGAAAGTTGGATACCGCTGGTGTCGAAAATCGCCGCCAGGGCCGTTCAAAATACGGTGCTCGGAAACCCGACTAAACAACGGAGGAATATTAGATGCCGAGACGTGGAAATATCAGCAAACGCGATGTCAATCCTGACACAACTTATAACAGTAAACTTGTATCAAAGTTTATTAATAGTCTCATGTTGGATGGGAAGAAAAGCACTGCCCAATCAATTCTATATGAGAGTTTCAAGATCATTGAAGGTCAGGGCAACGAAGATGGCTTCGCCGTGTTCCGTCAAGCGATCAATAACGTCAAGCCGGTACTCGAAATTCGACCCCGACGTGTAGGCAGCCAAACTTACCAGGTCCCGGTTGATGTAAAAACAGAACGAAAACAACGGTTGGCTTTCAGTTGGATTATACAATCCGCGCGTGGTCGCGGCGAAAGACGCATGGCAGAACGCCTCGCAGGCGAAATACTTGAAGCATCGCAGAACGAAGGCGGCGCAATCCGCAGAAAACAGGATCAGCATCGAATGGCAGAAGCCAATAGGGCTTTCGCACATTACCGATGGTAAAATGTGAACACGGCTTACTGCCGAAATGTAACATATAAAAGGAGTCGTTCAACCGTGGCAGATACGAAAAATAGCACCTCACAACGCTTAGAACTGCCCCACATGCGGAATATCGGCATCATGGCACACATTGATGCTGGCAAGACTACCGTAACCGAGCGGATTTTGTATTATACGGGTAGAGTCTATCGAATCGGTGACGTGGACGATGGTACCACTACCATGGATTGGATGGTGCAAGAGCAGGAACGCGGTATTACGATTACTGCCGCTGCAACAACCTGTCACTGGAAAAAACACCATATTAATATTATTGATACACCGGGGCATATTGATTTTACCGTTGAAGTTGAACGTTCACTTCGCGTACTTGATGGGGCAGTCGCGGTTTTCTGTGCAGTCGGCGGTGTTGAACCGCAATCCGAAACCGTTTGGAGACAAGCTGACAAATACGGCATACCTCGAATCGCATTCGTCAATAAAATGGATCGAACCGGTGCTGACTTCTTTCGCACCGTCGAAATGATGGAAGAACGCCTCGGTGCTGCCGCAATTCCGGTGCAACTACCTATCGGTTCAGCAGAACAATTCACAGGTATTGTTGACCTTGTCTCCATGAAAGGGCAGATCTGGAAAGTAGGCAAAGACTCTGGCAGCGATGGTACCGTTATTCAAGAGACAGACATTCCAAAAGAAATGGAAGAAATGGCAAAAGAATATCGCGATCGGATGTTAGAGGCTATTGCCGATTGTGATGAAGAACTCCTGCTTAAATACTTAGATGGTGTCGAATTCTCGCCCGAAGAAATTAAAACAGGAATACGGAACGCTGCAATCGCTGGTGGAATCGTTCCAGTCCTCTGCGGAACTGCTCTGAAGAATAAAGGCGTACAACCGCTCTTAGACGCAATCGTCTCCTACTTGCCTGCACCGACCGACGTGCCACCCATAGTAGGCTTTGATCCTAAAACTGAAGAAGATAAAACGCGTAGTCCGAGTGAGAACGATCCTTTCTGTGCATTGGCATTCAAAATCATGACAGATCCGCACGTTGGCAAACTCACCTATCTACGAGTTTACTCCGGTGTCCTCAAGAAAGGGGATACTGTCTATAACAGCAAAACTCGCAAATACGAACGCGTTGGACGTTTGATGCAGATGCATGCCAACAAACGGGAAGAGCTGCAAGCCGTTTATGCGGGCGACATCGCCGCAGCTATCGGTATAAAGGATCTTTCAACAGGGGACACACTTTGTGATCCGAAGGCACATATCACCTTAGAAACTATGGTGTTCCCACTTCCGGTAATGTCTATCGCAGTTGAACCCCGAACACAGTCTGATATTGACAAACTAAACCTCGCCCTCTCTAAACTGGCTGAAGAAGACCCAACCTTTAAAGTTCATCAAGATCCAGAAACTGGGCAGACCTTGTTATCAGGTATGGGCGAACTTCACCTCGAAATCATCGTTGATAGGCTTGTCCGAGAGTTCAACGTCTCAGCGAACGTAGGTAACCCAGAAGTTGCCTATCGCGAAACGATTCTCAAGGCAGTCAAGTCTGAAGGCAGATTTATACGCCAATCTGGTGGTAGAGGTCAATTCGGTCATGTCGTCATTGAAGTTGAACCGCTCGTAAAAGGAACCGGCTTTGAATTCATCGACAAAACCAAAGGCGGTATTATTCCACAGGAATACATCCCAGCCGTACGGAAAGGCATTGAGAACGCCATGAATACCGGTGTTCTCGCTGGCTATCCAGTTGTTGATGTATCCGTAAAACTCATTGATGGTTCACACCATGCAGTAGATTCATCAGAAATGGCGTTCTCTATCGCAGGTTCAATGGCGTTTAAAGATGCTTTGAAGCGTGCTACACCAACACTTCTTGAACCAATTATGGATGTTGAGGTTATTGTACCAGACGAATATCTCGGCAAAGTTATAGGCGATTTGAACGCACGTCGTGCACAGATACGCGAGACGGAACTGCAATCGAAATCTCGTATTCAAGTTATCAAAGTTGATGTCCCCCTCTCAGAAATGTTTGGGTACGTCAAAACTCTCAGGTCACTCACACAGGGTAGAGCGAACTACTCTATGGAATTTGCACACTACAACGAAGTTCCCACAAGTGTGATGGAGGACTTAGTTTCATCAACGAATCGTAATTCGTAATTGTTAAATAGTTGTGAAGTGTTCGAACTGTGGGAGTGTTCTCACTTCCCATAAGCGGGCATAAGATTTAATTAAACGGTGTTACCACGCGACAAAGCGTTTGGACACCTCAAAGAAACGGGAATGCGCAGTTTTGTGGAAACAGTGCTGACAACGCCCGAAATAATAAACTTTTAGTGGAGCTCGGAGAAAAATGGCTAAGCAAACATTTGAAAGGACTAAGCCACACGTTAATATTGGAACAATCGGCCACGTTGACCACGGTAAAACAACGCTGACTGCAGCGATTACCATGGTACTCTCTAAACTTGCCGGCGCAGATTACGTCCAGACGTACGAGGATATTGACAAGGCACCTGAAGAAAAAGAGCGTGGCATTACGATTAACACAGCACACGTTGAATATGAGACCGAGAATCGGCATTATGCACACGTTGATTGCCCCGGACACGCCGACTATATCAAAAATATGATTACCGGCGCAGCACAGATGGACGGCGCAATTCTCGTCGTATCCGCTGCTGATGGTCCCATGCCTCAGACACGTGAGCACGTACTCCTCGCTCGGCAGGTGAACGTGCCATCTCTCGTCGTCTTCCTCAACAAAGCAGACATGGTTGATGACGAAGAACTGCTTGAAATCGTCGAGTTGGAAGTTCGCGAATTGCTCAACAATTACGACTTCCCCGGTGACGATATTCCCCTCATCACAGGTTCTGCTCTTGAAGCTATGGAAGCTGACGGAGACCCGACAAATGAAGTGTGTAAGCCAATTCTGGAACTCATGGAAGTTGTCGATAGCTACATCCCGGAACCCGTTCGTGATATCGAGAAACCCTTCCTGATGTCGATTGAAGATACTTTCACCATCAGTGGGCGCGGTACCGTTGTTACTGGGCGCGTTGAACGCGGTATCATTGAAGTCGGAAAGCCTGTTGAAATCGTCGGACTTCGGGAAACACAAAACACCGTCGTCACAGGTGTGGAAATGTTCAACAAAAACCTTGACGAAGGCCGTGCTGGCGACAATCTCGGTGCCTTGCTACGTGGTGTTGAGCGCGATGACGTTGAACGCGGACAAGTTTTGGCAATCCCCGGAACTGTGAAGCCACATACTAGATTTGAAGCCGAGGCCTACATTCTTACAAAAGCGGAAGGCGGACGTTGGAACCCATTCTTTAGCGGATACAGACCGCAGTTCTATTTCAGAACAACCGACGTGACCGGAAAGATGGATCTCCCAGAAGGCATTGAGATGATTATGCCCGGCGACAATGCACAGATTACCGTTGAATTGTCCAAACCGATCGCGATGGAAGAACAACTCCGATTCGCAATTCGGGAAGGCGGACAGACTATCGGTGCCGGTGTTGTCTCCAAAATTCTTGAATAAAAGATTGGGCGGAGTGTGAACTCCGCCCCTATATAAGGGCATCAACACGGAGGACTTCGGACATCAACTTCAAGATGTTAATCAACGACACTCCTCTTGTTTGGTGAAGGCAACACGAAAAGATGGACAATCAAAAAATTCGCATCCGGCTTAAGGCATTTGACTATCGGTTATTAGACCTGTCGTCAAAGCAGATAGCAGATACTGCGAAACGCACAGGTGCAGCTGTCTCCGGTCCGATTCCATTGCCGACGAAAAAGC
>JAKZUG010000515.1:0-2603 GCA_047516705.1 Candidatus Poribacteria bacterium
CATCAAAGGTTGTGTGCATACCATCAAAGGTTACATGGATATCCCTAAATGCCTCCTGCAATTCTTCTTGAAGTATCTGACGGATATTCTCCAAATCCGTCTCCGTTAACTCGGCGCGAACTGGCAAAGTGATCGCAGAAAAGAGTATTGAGAAAAATAGGATATGCTTCATCGTGTGTCTCCTTTGTGCATAGTACATCACATTTGCTTGTGGGTGTCAACCAGAAAAAATGTGAACCCGATTCCGGAGGTTCGCAATCGGGTGTGTTAAGGTTTCCAGAGAAGTTGTAAGCGATAGATGGCTTGATTATTATTGAGTGGGAATTTTGCGCTACAACACAGTCCTTTCACCGAAGGGGAGTCTCGGTAAAATGCCGCTGAAATAGTCTTGAATCTCGTAGATTTGTAGGCATGGGGCTTCCATGTTCAAAAATGGGTGTCGGTATGTTCCAGCACGGCTTGCTTCTGTCCGCATCCCACTTGATGGTGGCGATGTGACGACAAAAATGCCTAAATCCGCCTCGGCGTTCTGCATAGCAGTGCGGAAGTCGCGGATATGACCAAGTGTATAGTTTCCACCTTTCACCTGGGCAACGGCGCTGCCATATTCCTGCTTGCCTTTTACTCTACCGATTGGGAATCTGAAAGTGCCATCGATCCCGCCATCTGCTACTTTCTTCGCATTCGATTTGAATTTTAGCACGTGGGTAACACACCATTCCTCGAAACCTTGTGGGTTGGTGCGTGCCAAATCTAAAGCTTGCTCTACATTTTCTGGTGTCCCGGTGATGGTGATATTGTTCCGCAATTGTGGAAAAAATTTTTCAATTTGGAGTTTTACAGCTCCGGTAGCGAGATAGGTTACATCAATCCCTATCCAGTGTCTGTCCTGTGCTTCAGCTGCCATCAATGTTGTTCCACAGCCACAGAACGGATCTAGAACTAAATCTCCTTTATTGCTCGACGCTTCGATAATGCGCTCATAGAGGGCGATAGGTTTCTGTGTAGGATAGTCCGTTTTTTCCGGAGAATTTTTCCCAAGTTGTTTTATATCGGTGATAATATCCTGAACCATTCTACCCTTTGATGTTGATAAATATCGTTTAAAACCTGGGACATTGCCTGTGGGCGGCCAATAAATTAATCCATTAGCGTCTAATGCATCAAGTTTTTCGTGAACCGAAAGGGATTCATAATTTTCAGGTGGTTCAACGCCTTCTGGCCAAGATGCCCGCCGTGGTGCTCTCCAGTGGTTGCCTGATAGACTTGGGTTTATGCCTCGCCAAGATTGACCCGATTCTCCTTTTTGAGTGACACCGGATGCGTATAGATTATCAATTCGATAAAGTCCCCTTTCGTCTGGGTATCTATACTTCTTTTTTTTGTACGCTGGATCGAGTTCTGTATAGACGGGATTCCATGTCCATTGTTCACTTTTACTATAAAACAGAATTGTGTCGTGAATTCTTCCATATTGGTTTCCGTCGTTATGCGTACTCGTTCGTTGCCAGATAATTTCATTGCGAAATTGTTGCGGTTTAAAAACGGCATCCAGAATAATTTTGAGATAATGGCTGGCTGTTGGATCGCAGTGTAGATATAGGTTTCCAGAGGGTTTGAGGAGTCGGTGCATTTCGACAATCCTGATGGTCATCATCACAAGGTATGCCATCATCGGTGTTTCGTTGAGGAACTGGCGTAGTCCTTGAATAGTATCACCGATCTGTCCGCCTTCTTCTACGAGTAGATGTTGGTATGCCTCCTCTGCTGCTTCGCCCCAACTCCAGGTGTCTGTGAACGCTCTAACAAGGGTATCGGGTTCTTGTCCGTGTGCGTCGCGGTAGGGTACGAAGTAGTCGCGTTTGGAATTGAAGGGTGGGTCGGTAGCGATCAAGTCGATGCATGCGTCGGGGAATTTTCGCATCTCTTCAAGGTTATCGCCTCGCACGAGCGTGCGGTTTTCGTACATTGGTGTTCCTTTATGTATAGATCGAAATCATGCTTTGAGTCCCGGTGCGGTTAGAACCGAACCATGAGTGTCAATTTAAGAAAAACTGATTGTGGCATCGTAGGTTGGGTAGAACGGACAATGCCCAAATGCTAACAGATCCAAGAGGGCTAACCTGCCAGCCATACGCTGGTGATTGTGCGGATACCCAGTGAAACCCAACGCTTTTGTTGTGAAGTGCCATCAACTATGACGGTATGAAGTTGGGTTTCACTATGTTTTTGAATATGGTAGCATTGGATTTGACGTGTGTTTGAAACACCGACATCTGCCTTCTCAATACCGTTCTACCCAACCTACGAAGAAGTTATTTCTTAAATTGACACCTATGGGGAAACCCCATGGAAACCCTAAATTGACACCTATGGCGCGGTTAGAATGCAGATCGCATTTGGGCGAGTACGCCGCAAAACCGAACCTACTGGGCCTGGGACCAAGGGGACCCCCTTCCAGTAACGGGTCGGGACCCCGGATGTCATTGTCTGTCATTTCCTTTCATTGACAGGTTTTGGCAGTGGATACTCGCCACCTGCTTTTGTCCTGGGCTTAGAATCTGTTACTCGCTGCTGAAAAACGATAACAGGTCAACAGCCGA
>JAKZUG010000516.1:0-3297 GCA_047516705.1 Candidatus Poribacteria bacterium
ATACAATTGGTAACCGCCCCTTTTGTGTTGCCTGCCTGCCCCGTCAACGGGGCTACTGGGCTTCTCGGCAATACCGCCGCCGCATTTTGTGATACCGCGCCCGATCCACTGCTTCCTTTCTTTTGCGGTCGTCGTCTGCAATCCGCAATTCGAGGTGTTTTATTTTCTGTTCTGTTCGCTCGATTTTGGCTTGTGTACCGAGATGCCGCGCAAAATTCTTGTTTCTCGGCTTGCGATGCCAGCGTGAAGTCGGTTGCAAAAGGGGAATGGCGTTTTAGCAATCTTGGTATGAGCAGTATCCAACATGGTATAATATTTTTGAGGCGAAACCGTGAGTCATTAGGACGAATTCAAGACTCAAAATGTGGATTCTCATAGTGAGAATAAGGAGATGAGAAAATGGAAATTACAAGTGTCCCTGAGACAGATCAAATCCGTTGGTGGGGCAGTAACAGGGAAACATTACGAAGATTCTATACAAAGTATTTTGATGTGGAAGGGATAGCTATCATTGGCTGCGATAATGTGAGTGATAACGCTTTTTACAGAGCAAAAGACATCATTTTGAAAGTTACCTCAAAGCACCTACAATTTCGTAGGGATTTGTCTGGAGTTCGGTTTATGCTTGCAGCACGGGGGACATCGATCCAGAGTCTTCCAGAACTGCGTGAATTCCGGCGTTCACCCTTCGGATGTTCTCATATTTCAACAGAAGGAGTCGTAGCATTCTGTGCATCCGTTGTTGAATGGGAAGGCAATCCCACCATGGGGGTGCTTACTCATGAATTGGGACATGCAATATCACCTACGATGTATAATCTGGAACCTAATTTTCATGGCTTATTAAGTCAGGCTTATGAGAGGGCAATAGAATTAGGGACGTGGGCAAATGAACGGGTTTCTGTAAACATGGGGGAGTATTGGGCAGAGGGTGTTAGGATGTGGACTCATGATGTTGGCACTGGCAGACGATTTGAAACGAAGGATGCATTCATAGAACATGACCCGGGGCTTACCGGAATACTGGATAATTGGTTGCATGTAGGCGAAATCCTACCCGAATACTAAAACTTTGACTTCTTGGAGTCTCGGTAAGGTGGGCGGAGGTGAACGCGCAAGGTTTCCTGCGATGGCTGTCGCGGTCGCATCCATCTCGTGTGAGACCTCCTTTCAACGCGGCGGTGCTAACTTCAAACTTTAGGGATATTTGAATTTTGAAGTGCGTCTATGAGCGTATCTTTTTCTCGTCATACAACCGCTGCCGCCTCTTCCTAAAACCTTCGCGGGTATTACTTTGTTTCGGACCCCCAACATTTTTAGGATTGAACGCCCAAGAGATTGGGGAGCCGTCCGTCCTATCCAAAACCTTGACAGCAATACATTCGCCATCTTCAAAAATGCCTTGAACGGTTACGGGGAGTCCTGCCCATGTGCCTTTGTCCTCAAAGAATTCTGTCATTGTAGTCGTGCATGTCTATATGCCTCATTTGCTTTGGGAAACTCCCCAGTTGATGCCCCAAAAATAACGGGATGCCACTCTGGGAATTCAAGCGTCAATTTCCATCGAGGCTTTCTATGAATTTCACAAGCCGTTGCGATGGATAAAACCATTCGCCATGCAGTCGGTTCTCTGCGAATTCTTGATGAAGTTGTGCCGCATCGCCTTTTGTCGCATGAATTACTTTTAGAAGTTTCAACGGGTCGGGTGAGTTCAATTGTAAAGCCGACAGCCGTTGGTGCGGAAGCTCTTGCGTTTCTCCGATGTGGATGAGTCGCTTCGTCTCACCTTGAATAAAACAGATAAAGATTCGTTGAGACTTCGTGTTAGAAGCTTGGAAAAGTACCACATCCTGCAGTTCCGATTCTGCACGCTGGATTGTATCTACAAACTCTCTGTAGATTTTATCGCCTCTTTTCGTGCGACCTTCCTGACTGCCGCGATGCCTCCAGTTATGTAGCGTTTTCGGGTCAACGCCAACGATAGAGGCGATCTGCGTCCACGACATACGATTTTTCAGACCCGTATAAATCGCCTCTATCGTATCATTTGTAAGTTTCGTCTTGCGTCCTTTTGCCATGATATTTATTTTTTCCTTTACGTTGCTGTTCGTTTCGCTAACTTTTTCAAATCGGGGTGCGTTGCCTTCAGGTGTCCACAGAGCGCGTGGCGGTTTGAAATGATATTTCCTTTATGCCGTTAATTCCGCTGGAACGCCTGTTTTTGAAAGTTTTGAAAAGTAGGGAAAAAAATCTTTTGCTCCCTAATTTTTCAGTTTGATTCTGCTGATATTATACGACATTACCTCGTTTTCGAGGGCAGACTTTGGCAGTCTCGGATACATCCAGATCGGTGCGTGAGAATACCACAGACTGCCGCGAAAGCAGCATCTACCCCGTGGTTCTGTCGCGGTGTGAATTCAACACCAAACAGACGGGTCGCCATTTTCGCCATCAAGGGCTTTGTCGCGGTCCTTCCAAGACCAGAGGCTGCTTTGATTTCCTGCGGTGTCAACAGATACGATGGGATGTCCTGCTTCTCGGAGGCTTCCTGTTAGGACTGCTAACGCCCGCGTCTGTGAGTCTATCTGTGTAGATGCACGCACAGACGCTTTGCCAAACTCGAGCGCACCATAGGCTGCCTCCATGAAACCGATAGCACCTAACGACCCCGCTAACTCCGCACCTGCACGATTTAAAAATCCAAACCCCTTGGCAGCCTTCTTTGTTGCTCTTTCGCGCTGCTCTTGTTCTCGCTTGAGCTCTTTGGTGAGCCAACGTTCATCCTTGACGCGCTGCTGCATCTCTTTTGTCAGCTCATTTGCAAACCGGCGTTCCTCTCGCGCTTCTTTTAGAACAACATTTTTGCGTTTCTCCCCTTCTTTTGAAAGCTCACGGGAATGCCATGCCTCATCTGAGGCTCTCTTTTTGTTTTCTCGATCTACATCAGATACGTACTTTTTGTGCTCACGCCAGAGTTGCTGATACAGCGCCCGATTGCTGCCCGCGGTCTCACGGAACGAATTGTCAAGTTTCTCAAATTGCTGGAGGGCATCTCTGGCGTGCATCTCCACTTCAACGCGCATGATCTCAGTTGTTGTTGGCATTTTTTAACTCCGCTGTCGCTTGAAACGTGCTATGCTACTGAAAAAAGGAGATTTGACTATGAATAAAACGATTGAACGACTCTCATTTATGCTACTCGGTGCAATACTTGTTTCAGTTGCCTATTTTGTTGGAATTGCGGACAAACCCGCTAACGCACAGAAAAGCAATGAAACGCCAAATGCAGATACTTCA
>JAKZUG010000517.1:0-3623 GCA_047516705.1 Candidatus Poribacteria bacterium
CTGGGAATGTAATAGACTTGAACTTATGTCGTTTTTTGATACGAGGTCTATCACTAAGTCGTTCACTCGGCAATATTATATGATATAGTATTTCTGTTAATCCAGCAGAAACGCAACGGAGTATAGGGTTTTATACCGTTCTACCACGGATAAATATAGGATAGATACTTAGCGAGTGAACCACTAAGTTTGTTGAAAAATCGCTCGTATGCCTTATGAATACGTTTCAGTTCCTCTTGGATTGCTTGACTTGGCAAGGCATTCCAATGTGGGTGCGTCGTCCGCTTCAACTCGGTCAAGTGAGCAGACATAGCGTGATAGTTCGCATACGGCAGTTCCTCTTTATACCGCTGACGTTGCCACTTATGGAAGTATTCATGCACTTGCCACATATCGTCAAGCCAATTGCCAATACGGATTGTATTTGATTGTTTACCCAACGGGTATTTATAGGTTTTCATGGTATATCAAGTATCAAGTCTTTAACCCCTGTATAGTGGGTAGGCAGACACGTTACCAAGAGGTAACGCTATACATGTCTGCCAACTTGATACTCTAATTATACTACATTTTTAGGCAAAAGTCAAATGTTTTTTCACTACAAAACCTAATGCCCGCCTACATCTCGCAAGCTAAAGCATGGGGTCTTGGCGGGAAGGTTGATAAGTCCGTATGGACGCAGGCAAAAGCCCTTAATGGAGAAAAATCGCATGAAAAAGTTGATTTGTTCGTTGCTAACACTCAGTTTAGCACTATTCGTTTTGACAGCGAGTTACGCCCAAGATACGGATATTGACACCTTGCGGGCAGCTGATGTCAATGCCGACGGGATGATAAACATCCTTGATCTGGTGCTGATCGCCTCACACTTTGGCGAGACACCCACCGAAGATCAGACCCCTAATCCAGATGTCAACGGTGATGGTAATGTCAATATCCTGGATTTGGTACTTGTCGCGAGCCATCTTGGCGAAACCGTCAAGCCGCCTGTGGCGTTCGTTAGTGTGGATCCAGCAAACGGTGCGAGTCTTACCATGAACGACACTATCACCCTGACTTTTGACAATCCGCCAGATGATGTTACGGTGAGTACAGGCGTTGCTACAGTCACTGATAATACAGTGACAATTACAGGGCCCTTCACACCGGGCACCCTTGAATTGACTATCACTTGGACAGATGGAAGCCAAACACTTACCTACACTATCAGGCAGTCTGTAGCGTTCGTTAGCATCGAACCAACAATCGACACCCAGCTTACCGTAGACGGTAGCATCACAGTTATCTTTGACAATCCACCAGAAGACGTTACAGTCAGCACAGGCGTTGCCACAGTCAATGACAATACTGTGACTATCACAGGTCCCTTTACACCGGGCACCCTTGAGTTGACAATCACCTGGACAGATGGAAGCCTAACATTCACTTACACGGTCGCCGCACCGGATACTGAGGCACCCTCAATCACCGGCGGAACCATCAGTGATGGTGATAAGGACGTTGACCCAAGCGCGAACATTGAAATCGAGTTCAGTGAAGAGGTGACTGGCACCATCGCACTGCAAACTGAAGCAGGCGATGATGTCGGATGGACCGGCAAAATTGAAGGGAACAAAGGAACACTTGAACTCGTCAAAGGCAAAGAGCTTGACCCAGAAACTACATACGTTATTGCGGGAAAAGTCGAAGATGCTGCTGGTAACGAAACCGATATTAACATTACTTTCACGACTGCAAGCAAAACCTCTGGCATCCCCATTGAAGTCAACGATGCGAACTTTGATACCATCGTGATTGCGTCTGAGATACCTATCGTCGTTGAGTTTTATACGGATTGGTGACCGACCTGTAAGAAGATGGCGCCAGTTGTCGCCGAAGTTGCCTTAGAGAACCGGAACACATTCGCTTTCGCGAAGTTGGACATGGATGAGAATCTGGAAACAGTCCGAAAATATAAGCCTAATGGACATCCTGTTTACATTGTTTTCCAAGATGGAAAGGATGTTGGACGTTTCAGAGGCGAGATGCCGAAAGACGTATTGGTTAAGAGGATCCTTAGCGTGATAGACGTTGAGGAAAATTAACGGAAGATATCAGGTATAGCGATTAAAAGATGCTGCGAGTGTCAGGCTGAGGCATGAATATAAGGAAAGAAAACGCATGAAAAAGTTGATTTGTTCGTTGCTAACACTCAGTTTAGCATTAGGGTTTTTGACAACAAGTTACGCCCAAGATGAGGATTTCGATGCCCGGAGTGCCTCTGATGTTAACACCGATGGTTTCATAAATATTGACGATTTGAAGTTCATCGCTTCACATTTTGGTGCGACTCCGCCCGAAGATCAGGTTCCCAACCCAGACATCAACAGGGACGGCATCGTCAACATTTTAGATTTGGTGCTTGCTGCAAGTTTCTTCGGTAAGACATCCGGTATCCCCTTTGAAGTTACCGATGCTACTTTTGACGACATTGTCCTGGGTTCCGAACTGCCTATGGTCGTAGAATTCAAATCTGAGTTTTGCGGATTCTGTATACTGATGAAACCGATTGTCGCAGCAGTGGCATTAGAACATCGGGATACCTTCACCTTCGCCAAATTGGACGTGAACACCCAATCGGAAAAAACAACTGAATATCACATATCCGGAACACCTACCTATATCGTGTTCAAAGATGGAGAGGCTGTAGGAAGGTTTGTCGGGGCAATGCCGAGTGCTAAGCTGGTGGAGCGAATTCTTGGAGTCTTAGGGATTGAAGAAACTGAATAGGGTTTTATTGAATTGAAACTATAAACATGCCACCCTTACAGGGCTGAAGATGAGACGGACACGCGCATCTATAAACATACTGAAGAAATACCCAAGCAAATAAACCCTACGGGACTAAAGATACCACATCTCTCTATTGTGTTCTTTGCGGAGCACACGCCGTTAGATTGCCTCTACCAACTCATAAACTGATAGTTTGTGGCACAAAACCCCGTGAATAATGAACCAACCTCATTGAATTATATATGCGCTTTTATACCTAAGCAGCACCTTTGGAAAGCATACCTACCCGAACAGATAAGCCGTTACGGTGATAAAACCACCACTCCAATAGCAGGACAACCAAGGCAAGCAGTGCGGGTATCCGCCATACTTCCTGCGTCATCGGTTGTAATCCGCTTTCTATCGCTGTTGGCGCCTCTGCGGCTGGTGCTGTTCCAGAATGTGAAAGTGCTGATTCTTTCGGATCAATCAGATTAACCGTGAACCGCTCAAGCTGCCTGTCATCAGCAAAGAGAGTATAGACACCCACCTGATCCGTTTCGGTAAATATGGAATCCACCACTTTAACCGTTTTGTTATCGGGTTTCTGCACGTGAAGGGTAACCCCATCGCCTATCGGTGTAATTCTTACGTGCTCTCCTGCGCGGAACGCATGTCGGGTCTGTCCTTCTTGAAACTCAAACGATTGGAGCGGGGCACTTCTCGCCTCAAACCACTCTAAACAGTGATAGAAAAATAACGGTCCATCCGGGAAAGTTAGTGCAAAGGGAGAGATATCAGGGTTGAACGCCTCAAATTCAAAAACAAGGAATTGGCTGCTTGATTCTTGACCGAACCATATCAACGACCCC
>JAKZUG010000518.1:0-12838 GCA_047516705.1 Candidatus Poribacteria bacterium
CCTTATCTTCAATTGTACCTTTACCGATAGGAATGGTGACGGTGCCACCCTTTTTGATTTCAGCGGCACCATCGAACTTGCCGTCTTCCCATTTTCCGTTGGTAATTGTACCTTCACGTCCATTTTCGGACGCATCTTCGGCGACATCGCCTTTACCTTCATCCAATAACCAGATACCGACAATCCTATCCGAATCAATCTCAGCCTGACTGTAACTAACTGCAAGGCTCAGCACGAGTATCGCGCAAAGCAATATTTTAATTCTCATGAGTTTGCACTCCTTTTTTGTGCGGAGAATCGTGACCACAATTTGACACTACCACTAAAAATGTGATCGGTATATTAATTACATTAGACTTATCAAGTGTGTTGCAAGTTTAATCTAATTTCTGATCGTCTGTTTCTCCGAATTTTAATTTGACAAAGGACGGAAATTAGGATATACTATAATTGCTTGCCGGGATGCTGGAATTTGGTAGACAGGCTAGGTTCAGGATCTAGTGTGCATTTTGCGCGTAAGGGTTCGAGCCCCTTTCCCGGCATCTACGAAATATGATGTAGGCACACCTTTCGAGCGTGCCTACACGCTTCACTCTTTCTTCAATGTCTCCGGTACCAGCCACAAGAAAATCCCTACCGCGAGATAACCGATGCCCCCCAACGCGAAGCCAGAATAACTCAACCCGAACAAATCGGCAAGATTGCCGACAATAACGGGTCCTGCTGAACCGCCGAAATCTCCTGTAAGTCGCCACAAACCTAAGAACTCTCCAGTCCCCTCGCGTGGTGCTAAGTCAGCACCGAGCGTCATCATTGTTCCCGAAGCGACACCGTTACCGAGTCGCATCAAAATCGCTGCAAGTAGCAACCCCGTAAATGTGCCTGTAAACGGCATCAACACCATTCCGGTGGCAAAGATGCAAATCCCAGGAACTGTCGCATATCTTCGACCGAACCGATCCATCATAAATCCGGCAATCGGGAACATTGACATGTCTACGGCTGAGGATATCATGACGACCGAGCGGACCTGTTGTGTTGTTAGTCCGACGACATCGTTAGCATAGAGGGGGATAATGATATGACACCCACGGCGCAGCGTCTGGACACATACCTGTCCTATCCCTGCTGTGGCGAGCAGTCGTGCATGCTGGCGCGATATCTGGAGAAGATGTTTCAAATACGGGATTTTTTTGCCAGCTGTTTCACTTGGGGTGCGATGGGTCTTTGGAATGAAGAAGAAACAGAAAAAAAGGTTCAGCATCACAATTCCCGCATAGATAAAGAAGGGCAGGCGTAGGTTTACACCGAGGAAGATAGAGAAGAACTGTCCCGCGAAGGTCCCCATCCGGTTTACACCACCGAACAAGGCAATCGCTCTCCCGCGATTCGCTATCGGAATTACATCTGTCATATAAGCGTGCCGGGCGAGCATCCACAATGCACTCCCGATCCCGCTAATCAACTGTGCACCGATAAGTTGGAAGAAATTCGTTGCCGCACCCATACCGACAGTTGACAATCCTATCATCACCAAACCTAACAACATTGACGGTTTGCGTCCGAGTCGTTCTACCAAAATACCCGCTGGGATGTTTCCAAGTACACCGACAGCGAGTACAATTGTTGTTAACGTGTAGGATAACCCAAACGATTTAACGTAGATTGAGAGTGTTGGTGAAACAATGCCTCCGCCTGTTGCCAGCAAAAATGCTGGAATGTAGATGGGGAGAATCAACGAAGCTCGGCTAAATTTGGGATTCTTCAACTTTTTAACTATGGGTCTCTGCTCAGTTTTCTCCGTTGTCGAAAAACTGGTTTTCGTCTAAGTTAACGTCAGTTCGACTTAAACATTTCGTCCGTCTAAAGGTTCCGTTTTCGCGCGTCAAAGACATAAATTGTAGCACAAACTGTTAGTTTGTGGCGTATTCCGCGCAAACTAACAGTTTTGCGGCGTACTCGCCCAGATGCGACGTGCATCGCGGTACAAGTAGAAGCCTTTTGTCGAACTCACGTTAAGTTAGCGGCCGCTTTATTTCGGAAAAAGGTTTTAATTATTGGACGGTTACACCGTTTTTCCCTTGTCAAAAACGGGTTTTCAATGAATTCAAACAACTTTTGGATAATCAAAAGTTTAAGGTATGCAAAGCGTCCAGATAGCACGTATGGGTCGCCTCATCAAATAGGATAAACTGAATGGTTGTTGGCGCAGTGTTGCTCTGCAACACAAATTCTTTCACTGCAGTCAGTGCAACGACTGCCGCTTTCTCCGTTGGGTATCCATAGACACCGGTACTAATAGAAGGAAAAGCGATGCTCTGAATGCCCCCTTGACAGCAGTCTACAGCAAGTTGAAGGCTCTCCTGATAACAACTCGCAAGTAGTTCTGCTTCGCCTGAACTGCCACCTTCCCACACCGGTCCAACTGTATGAATCACATATTTCGCGTGAAGGTTGCCCCCCAGGGTGATGACTGCTTTGCCAGTAGGACAACCACCTTCGCGTCTGCGGATCTCTGCGCAAGCACTCTCGATTTCGGTGCCACCCGCGCGCCGTATTGCACCGTCTACGCCGCTACCGCCGATGAGTTGGCTGTTCGCTGCATTCACTATAGCATCAACTTGGGCTTTGGTTATATCGCCTTGGATCAGTTCTAAGTCTGTTTGTATAATCTGCTTTTTCATTAAATACCCCTATCTTTACCGATTTCTCTGAGTGAAACCTACCCTGTGTAGTTCTTGTAAAATGAAAGATTCTACAGGGGTATCGCTCTTTAATTGCGCATAGCCAATACCTTGATCGGTGCAAAAGCGTTGCAAATTGTTGCAAAATGCCTGCTGTTGATTCCGGTATTGTGCGAGTGTTTCTGCATTAATTGTGACGGCTTTCGTCTCACCTGTTTCGGCATCTTCTACCAGCCAGTCCCCACCGGTAGGTATGTTTTCCAAGTGTGTTTGCGGATCCATTTCGTCTGGGCTTATCAAATGGATTGCTGTGAGGGAGAACCCGCGTCCTGAGAGTAATTTGAATCCATTCGCGTAGCCACTCGGATCCAAAAAATCTGAAAGTATGACAACCATACCGGCGCGTCGTTGGTACATGGGGAGTTGCTTGAGACATTCCGTCAGCCTTGTTTGTCCGGATGCTGCAATTGTGTCGAGTGCTTTTGTCAGGCGTGAGAATTGTGATTTGCCTGTTGTTGGCGGTAGTGTTGGCGAGAGTCGTTCAGCACAAGTGTAGACTGCAATGCTGTCAGCGTGTGACAAGGCGATATAACCTAACGCCGCTGCAATCTGTTTAGCGCACATCAATTTGGTAGGCGATCCAAATTCCATGGAGCGACTATTGTCAATGAGTAGTACAAGTGATAGATCTTCATCGGTGTGGAAGAGTTTGATAAAGAGTCTGTCTAATCGTGCGTAAATGTTCCAGTCGACATGTCGCAGATCATCGCCGGGTTCATAGACCCGATAGTCAGCAAATTCCATACCTGTGCCGCGGTTGAGACTTCGCCGTTCGCCTCTGAATTTGCCGCGGAACGTGTGCTTCGCGCGAATGTAGAAGGGGTCAAGTCGTTTCAAAAATTGTGGTGTAAGGAGCATCGCTATAAGTATTTGGAATAGCAGAGAAACGGGTATGCGAAGCACGGAAATCTTGCCTTATAATTATGTCATATAATTATGTCAATAGTATAGCACAATTTGTGAAAAAAACACAAGAATTTTTCATATTTAATTTGACATCCGCCAAAAAATGGTGTATAATTTAAACTACCGAAGCGGATGTAGTGAGCAACATGCAAGCGTATATTCCGCTCCTCGGTGAAGTCTCTAAGAGTGCCGTTGTTGCCTGTAAATTGAGAGTGTGTATGCCTTTCGGGGCGTAGCGCAGCCCGGCTAGCGCGTCTGCTTTGGGAGCAGAAGGTCGGAGGTTCGAATCCTCTCGCCCCGATTCAAGACCAACTTATAACACAAGCGCCTATAGCTCAATTGGATAGAGCAACGGACTTCTAATCCGTAGGTTGCAGGTTCGACTCCTGCTAGGCGTGCTTTTCATTACTGCTCACGGCAAAATCAAAATATGGTGGATGTAGCTCAGGGGTAGAGCGCTTGACTGTGGATTAAGAGGTCGTGGGTTCAAATCCCATCATCCACCCTCATGAGCGTCCGTAGTTCAATGGATAGAGCAATAGTCTTCGGAACTATAAGTTGGGGGTTCGAATCCCTCCGGACGCGTATACTTTTGGATGCCGAGTCCGCGCTTTGGGTGTGCGATAGCAATTTCGCTAGTGGGTGCTTATGAAACGCGTCTACGATCAGGGCAGTAAGCGCGCCGTTAGCTCAATTGGCAGAGCATCTGACTCTTAATCAGGTGGTTGAAGGTTCGATTCCTTCACGGCGCATTGTTATAATACACGGAATTCGGGCGGGTGCTGGAATTGGTAGACAGGATAGACTTAGGATCTATTGGGGTTACGCCTCGTGAGGGTTCAAGTCCCTCCTCGCCCATGCTCGTATTAGATGTAAAGTATCTGGGCTTTGAATGCCTAGCGTGAGGACAGATAACTTGAGAGTTCAAATTGAAAGGCTAGACACCACGCAAGTTCGTTTGGACATTGAGGTGCCTTCTGAAGAGGTTAATGCGGCATTAAAGGAAACTTATGAGACATTGCGTACCCAAGTCTCCATGCCTGGTTTCCGGAAAGGGCGCGTGCCTGTCGCAATCCTCAAGTCGAGATTTCCTGATCACGTCAATAGTGAGGCTGTCCGATACCTCGTCGCTCCTGCTTACGAAGACGCTATTTATAGAGAAAAACTGAATCCGCTCTCACAACCTACTTTCACGCCGTCTCTTGATGAATTGCAAGTTAATGAAAACGAACCGTTCACGTTCTCAGCCATGGTCGATATTCGACCCAATATAGACCTCCCGCGTTATGATGAACTTGTAACTGATAAAAATCCGGTTGATGTACCTCGTGAAGATGTTGATGCCTATATTACACGACTACAGGCACAATCTGCAACTTATGAACCCCTTGATACTGAGCGTCCGGTCGAGGAGAAAGATTGTGTCCGCGTAGATTGGGAATGCTTAATCAACCAGGAACGGATTGATGCTGAATCGAGGCAAGATGTTGATATAGAACTCGGTATCGGAGCGGTACATGAAAAACTTGAGCAGGCACTGATTGGGATGCAGGTTGGGGAGACAAAATCCGTAGATATCGATTTTCCACAAGAACATCCAATCCCTGAACTCGCAGGAAAATCCGCTCAATATGCTATCATACTGCACGCCATTACGCAGAAACATCTTCCCCCCTTAGATGATGAGTTTGCGAAAGACCTCGGGTATGAAAACTATTCACAACTTTATGGACTGATATGGAACAATCTGGTCGAAGAAGAGACGAGTTTACATGTTGATAAGCAGAAGGCGGACTTGTTGGCGCAACTCATTGAAAAAGTTGATATTGCGATCCCGGAACCGTTAATTGAGCAATACGTGCAGCAGACGCTTCAGAATGTCAAACAGCAATTGGTGAGCGAACAGAAAACAGCCGAAGAATCCGGAATTAACATGGATACCTTGCCTGATGAGCTGCGGCGAGATGTCATTCAGCAGACAAAGCAGTCATGGATCTTTGATACTATCGCTGAAGCCGAGGGTATTTACGTATCCGATAATGAATTGGAATACGAAGTCCGTCGCACCGCTGAACAGCAAAATCGAAACGCTCAAAAATATGCGGCCCTCTTGAAATCAAGCAATCGATTGGAAGAAGTCCGCGGGCAACTACAACACGAAAAAATCTATCAGTTCCTCATTCACAATGCATCCGCCAAACAGTCGCTCATAATCACCTGAAGAGTGGTTGTCAGTAGTCGGTTTTCACTCCAGAGATGTTTATGGCGTTTACAGAATTCATAACTGCTACAAGAGACTCTTAACTGATAACTGAAAGCTTGTGCAGCAGGCGACTGACAACTATTAAAAAATATGAATCTTGTACCTATCGTCGTTGAACAAACCAGCCGAGGCGAACGATCATACGACATTTATTCTCGTTTGCTTGAAGACCGGATTATCATGATCGGAACACCGATTGATGATGATTTTGTCGCAAATATCGTAACCGCACAGATGCTTTTCCTTGAAGGGAAAGACCCAGATTCAGATATTGTGCTCTATATTAATACACCCGGTGGCTCTGTTTCCGCAGGTCTGGCAATTTACGATGCAATGCAGTATATCAAAGCAGATGTGCAGACTTGGTGTTTAGGTAGAGCATATAGTATGGGGGCTGTTTTGCTCGCTGCGGGTGCCCCCGGCAAACGCTACGCGTTACCACATGCAAAAGCACTTATTCACCAACCGATGGCAAGCGGTATCAGCGGTCAAGCCTCCGATATTAGCATTCATGCGAAAGAAATCTTACACGAACGAGATCGGCTTTACACTATTTTAGCTGAACATACCGGGCAAGACATTGACAAGATCGCTACGGATGCCGACCGCGATTTTTACATGACTGCCGATCGGGCACTTGAATATGGTCTCGTTGATCATGTCGTTGCCCAGCGTGCTACACAGTAAGATTAGTTCATACGCGCCTTAGGTATTCAACCTGACCACGGCAGGTGCCGACCAAATTGACACAACTGTTAGGACTACATAAGGGATATGCCATCCTCGTATGGCGAAGAAAGGAGAACCTCTATGTCACAATCCGCACATCGTGAAGTGTCTTGTTCTTTCTGTCAACAGGATAGTACACAAGTCCGCCTACGACTCCTTCAGGGCCGGGAAGCCAATATTTGTGTTGAATGTATTGTCCGCCTATCAGCGTCCACAGCGGATGATGCTTCATGTACATTTTGTAGGCGCGATAATACTCACGTTGAAAGACTCTTTAATGGACTTGAGGCGAATATCTGTGAGAGATGTCTTGACGAGTGTATTGATCTTTGTAACGATATTCTTGCTCGTAAACCGGATGGTAGTCTTGATTTATCCATGGAGGGGTTGAAAAAAGCGGAAGAGTCACACGAAGAAAACGAATTTGAAGATGACCAAGCGGAGCCTGCACAGGCGCGCCGGCGCGGTTCTCGTCAACGTACCGAAACCAATACTGCAAACACAACCAACGCCGAAACAAAAACTGAACACGACACACTTGCAGAACCACCTTCACCTGAGGAAATTAAAGCAAAGCTTGATGAATACGTAATAGGTCAAGAACATGCCAAAAAGACATTATCTGTTGCGGTTTACACGCACTATAAACGCTTACATCACGCCAATACGACTAATGATGTTGAATTAGACAAGAGCAACATTTTGCTCATCGGACCGACAGGGACTGGGAAAACGCTCCTTGCGCAAACGCTCGCTAAGGTGTTAGATGTGCCTTTTGCTATTGCCGATGCAACAACGTTGACCGAAGCGGGTTACGTGGGCGAGGATGTCGAGAATATCATCTTGAAACTGGTTCAAGCGGCAGATGGCGATGTCGCACGCGCCGAAACCGGTATCATTTATATTGACGAAATTGATAAGATTACGCGGAAATCCGAAAATCCATCGATTACTCGTGATGTATCCGGCGAAGGCGTTCAGCAAGCATTGCTCAAGATTCTGGAAGGAACAACTGCGAATGTGCCACCGCGTGGCGGTAGGAAGCATCCTCATCAAGAGATGATTGAGGTGAATACCAAGAAGGTATTGTTTATCTGCGGTGGGACCTTTATCGGGTTAGATAAAGCCATTAAGGACAGACTCGGAAAGCAGAGTATCGGTTTCGGTTCACCTATCCAACCGAAAAACGAGACGAAAATTCATGAAATTCTTGCACAGGTAACGCCAAAAGATATCATTAAATACGGATTTATACCGGAATTGATTGGACGACTTCCGATTGTTACGGCGCTTCATGAATTGGACGCACCGGCATTGATTCGTATCCTCACGGAACCGAAGAACGCGCTTGTCAAACAATATCAGTGCCTTTTGGCGTATGAAGGTGTGCAATTCCATGCAACTGATGCAGCGTTAGCTGCTATTGCAGACGAAGTAATTGAACGTGAAACTGGTGCGCGCGGGTTAAGAGCCATTTTTGAAAGGATTATGCTTGATACCCTCTATCGTCTCCCATCACTTGACGATGTTGAAGCGTGCCATATCACTGAAAATTCTGTGCGCGATAGTGAACCACCACAACTTACTTACAGAAAATCCGAAGAACTTAAAACTGCTTAGGCACAGTTTTGTGGATGAGCCGTTTGCCACTATGGCAAAACTAATAGTATTTCATTCCTAGATAGAAAATGCTGTCTGTATTCTTTTTAGGAGCGTTTTAAGCCCTATTAAGACGAAATACGGACTTTAACAACGCATTGAAGTCTAGAAAATGCTGGGATTTGATGCCTAGCGCTAGGATCAGAAATATGAATCCGACAGCAACGAAAGAAAACGAAACCGTAAGTTTGCCGGTTATTGATTTGTCCCCGGATTTCGATAAGTATTCTCCTTTTCCGAAGACGAAATCTCTATTAATTGCTGCCCGCAAGATGGGAGTCCAGGCAACCCGTGCGGCACTCTGCTCGAATAAGCGGATACTCCTCCTCCACCAAAAAGTGGAGTTGGAAGATGGAGCAGATGTCGCTCCTGAACATCTCCACACCATTGGTGCTGTCGCAAATATCATTGAATCTTACGAACCTGGTGACGGTACTATCCGTATCGCTATTGCTGCAGAACACCGCGCGATTGTTCTTGGCTATACAAGGACTGCCGATTTTTTGCAAGCAGACGTGCAAGTTGTCCATGAAGAGATCGGGTTAGCAAATGCTGCTGAATCTCTCGTTAGAGATACCAAGAAACTTTTCAAGGACTACGCGAAAACACGGCAAAAGGAGCACGGACGCAGCGCACAACCGCATGTTTTGACCCTCGAAGAAGTCAAAGAGATTATTAAAGAACAGGAAGAACCCGGACCTCTCGCAGATACTATCGCCGGGTTTCTTGACCTCACCGCACCAGAACGCCAAAGTGCTATTGACGAATTCAACCCGATTAAACGCTTACAACTCGTCATGCTGTTTTTGAACGAGGCACTTGAGCGGAATGAACTTCAAGATGACATTCACAATCAGGTCCGGGAATCCGTCCAGAAAACACACCGAGAGTTCTACCTTCAGGAACAGATGAAGGTCATTCAGAAGGAGCTTGGCAGGGACGACATCGCTGAAGTTGATGAACTCCGAGAACAAGTGAAAAATGCCGGGATGTCCGAAGAAGCAGAGGAGAAAGCACTTAAGGAACTTGATCGGCTCGCGCAGATACCCTCGCAATCCGCCGAATCCGGAGTCATCCGCACCTATGTTGATTGGATCCTCGCGCTACCTTGGAAAGAGAGCACTGAGAACCAGCTCCAGCTTCCCGAAGCCCAACGAATACTTGACGAAGATCACTACGGATTGGAGAAACCTAAAGAGAATGTGCTCGAATATCTTGCCGTTTTACAACTCGTGAAACACCTTAAAGGACCGATTGTTTGTCTTGTTGGTCCTCCGGGGGTTGGGAAAACCTCGCTCGGCAAATCGATTGCCCGCGCGACGGGTAGGAAGTTTGTCAGAATGTCGCTCGGTGGTGTTCGGGATGAAGCTGAAATCCGTGGGCACAGACGCACCTATATCGGTGCGATCCCTGGGCGTATCATTCAAGGTCTCCGTGATGTGAAGTCGAAAAACCCGCTTTTCCTACTTGATGAGATTGATAAACTTAGTTCGGACTTCCGAGGCGATCCAGCGTCTGCACTCCTTGAGGTACTCGATCCTGAGCAGAACTCCACTTTCCGTGACCATTACATGGATATTGCTTTTGATCTCTCCGATGTGATGTTCATCACGACTGCTAACACCCGTGTTACCATTCCACCCCCGCTCCAGGACCGGATGGAAATCATTGAATTGCCAGGTTATACGGATTTCGAGAAGCATAACATCGCTACCTTTACACCGAATGGACTCATCCCGAAGCAGCTTGAACGCCATGGGCTTTCAGATGATAATATCACCTTCACAGACGAAGCCATCTTTGAGATAATACATAAATATACGCGCGAAGCTGGCGTGCGGAACCTTGAGCGTACAATCACTACCCTCATGCGGAAGGTTGCCAGACAGATTGTCACCGAAGAAACACCGGATTTCAATGTCGAAATAACACCGGTCAATTTGAGTGAATATCTCGGACCCGCTAAGTGGACACGTACGAAAGCAGAAGAACACGACGAAGTCGGTGTCGCTACAGGGCTGGTATGGACACAGCTTGGTGGGGATATCGTCTCCGTTGAGGCAACGACGATGAAAGGCGAAGGCAAACTGAATATGACTGGACAGCTTCAGGAAGTCATGCGTGAATCTGTTCAGACCGCTGTCGGTTATATCCGTTCCCACGCTGAATTTTTCGGGCTGCCTGACACACAGTTTGAGCAGCAAGATATTCATATCCACATTCCAGAAGGCGCGGTGCCAAAAGACGGCCCCTCTGCTGGGATTACTGTTGCTACTGCGATTCTCTCTGCGCTGACAGGTAAGTCTGTCCGTAAAGATATCGCTATGACAGGAGAAATTACGCTCCGCGGTAGAGTGCTGCCGATCGGCGGTTTAAAAGAGAAAGCACTCGCTGCCTACCGAAACGGTATCTGTGATATTATCATTCCTGAAGACAATGGGAAAGATGTAGTAGACATCCCAACCGAGATTCGTGAAGGCATTCGCTTCCATAAAGTCAATGATATGACGCAGGTACTGGAACAGGCACTGACAGATCCTATTGTGGATCCCGAAGTTTCTGTGGAAGTGCCCGTTACCTCCCAACCACTTGTGTAAAATAGTTATCGGTTTTCAGTACGGTTTGCTGCGCAAACCTTTCAGTTTTCAGTTAAGAGGTTTACGTTTAACAAAACCCTCTTTTAACCGATGACTGATAACCGTCAACTGAAAACTAATAAACTGATAACTGACAACTGACAACTGACAACTCTAAAAAAAATGCGGTTAGATAAATTCCTGCAGGTCAGCCGTCTCGTAAAACGGCGGACGATTGCGAATACTCTCTGTAGCAAAGGCGCAGTAAGCGTCAACGGACACGTTGCAAAATCCGGAAAGATGCTTTCTGTAGGTGATATAATTCTTATGCCAGGGGGGCCACCCGCTACTGCGGAAGGGCATTCGACAAGCATTGAGGACGCGCCTGAGTCTGAATACGAGGTTGTTGAACTACCCTCTGGGAACATCTCACGTGCTCGTGCTACAACACTCTACCGCCAAATAAACCCGTAGCCTCCATCTCTTGATCGAGGCACCGCTCGCTTCGATTAAGGGAGAAAAAATTGCAATGACTCGCACAGAGATCCAGATCCAATCTGAAGTCACTGCGCTCCGGAATCCCCGCCCGTTAATGTGGACGGAAACGAATACGCAGCACACCACAAATAGACCTAAGGTTGGGCTAACGATGGGGGATGCAGCTGGCATCGGCCCTGAAATCATTATCAAGGCACTCGCACACAAAAGCGTATATTCAATGTGCCAACCAATTGTCATCGGAAGTCCTGCTATCCTTCAGGATGCTTGTCAATTCATATCCCTTGGCGCGCCTCAGTTAAAATTTAATATCATCAAGACCCCGATGCAAGCAAGCGCAACGCACGGGACAATTGATGTGCTTGATGTCTCTTCAATATCTCCTGAGGAGATTTGCCGCGGCACCATAGATGTGCGTGCCGGGGCTGCTGCTGTCAAAGCGATTGAGGTCGCTACACAGCTCGCAATGCAGGGTGAACTTGATGCTATCACGACTGCTCCAATATGCAAAGCTGCCATAAACCGCGCCGGGTTTCGCTATTCGGGACACACGGAAATGCTTGCTGCATTCACTAATACACCTGACGTAGTGATGATGCTCTGTACACCTGAAGCATTGACACCCAAACCCGCTTTGGAAACCACAATGCCTTGTGTAGAGACTGAAAATAACCCGGTCGCTTTTGCAGTCTCTTTCGTGACAAACCATATCGCGCTGGCTGACGTGCCGAAATACCTCTCTATTCAAAGAATCGTGAATGTCATCCGGATCACGCAACAGGTGTTAATCCGCTGTGGTATTTCTGAGCCTCGACTGGTCGTTGCGGGTCTGAACCCGCACGCCGGTGAAGATGGTATGTTCGGAGAAGAGGAAGCGCATTTTATCCGTCCAGCCATTGAACAGGTACAGACACAAAACGGGACGATAGACGGACCGCTCCCTGCCGATACACTTTTTGTCAAAGCAAATCAGGGGCAGTGGCACGCTGTTATCGCTATGTATCACGACCAAGGTAATATTCCGATAAAGCTTCTTGGCTTTGGGAAACTTGTAAATGTCACCTTGGGTTTACCGATAATCCGCACGAGTGTAGACCACGGCACCGCGTTTGACATAGCCGGTAAAGGTATCGCTAGCGAGAGCAGCCTTGTTGCAGCGCTGAACTGCGCTTCCGGACTCGCGAATTAACCATCAGCTGTCGGCAGTCGGTTTCCATCAGCAAAGAGATGATTAGCAAGAGGCATTAGATATACTGAAAACCTCTTAGGGATTGCTAATGATAGTAGATTTTAGAATTAAAGAGACATTAGACATTATAGCAATTTAAAAACACACTGTGGTAATTAACTTTTAGTAGACTTATATTTCACGTTGTTATCTCTTAGCGATTGTAATTTGCCAGTTTGTCCTCATTTTTTCGCATTTTAAGCAAAAATGTGCCTATAGGATAGCAAAAAATAGA
>JAKZUG010000519.1:0-3180 GCA_047516705.1 Candidatus Poribacteria bacterium
CCGTAAATCTTCACATTATTGATGGGACGGATCGGTGAGAGTTCTGCCCGATATTTCTGAGCGTTATCCCAATGCGTCTGTCGCTTCTGCGTATTATTCTGTGATATATCACAAAACGAGTAAATTTCAGGATGATCGCTCGTCGCTCGATGTTTCTTATTAGACAGTTCCCACGGATTCCACATCTCCGTCGTTTCAACGACACGCCCAGCTGCCGCTGCCTGCTTCTGGATATATTTTGCCCAGTATTCGCCCCATGCGGGTGTGACTTCAGTCTCATTGTCCATGCAGTAGAGTATATGTCCATACTGTAGCGTCTCGGAGAGTAGTTTATCCACAAATTTCTCTTGATATTTCAAGACGATTTCCTGATTACGCTCTTTCAGTACAGACCAGAAAAAGTTATTCTCCGTTGCGACCGGATGGCTTTTGACAACAGTAGGTAACTCTGTCTCTTCTGTAATGTAATTGCTATTGTTTTTTGGATTGAAAGGATTGGCATCCCAAGGTTCACGGTAGTAGTTGAAAGTCGCCCAGACCTCGATTTGGACGATAATATCCATCTCGTGGGTCCACGTGATGAAGTTCCGAAAACGGTTCCAAAATTCGTCGTTCCACTGATTTAAATCGTATAGGTCACTAATCTTTTCAAAGGGTGGCACATCGCCGTCATCAACCCAACTCATCGTAGACCGAACATAGTTGCCACCAACCGACTTCAACAGTTCAAGATGCGCTTTGAGATTGGGAATCTGAAATAGATTGTCTTCGACTGAACCACCCATGAGCAGAATCGGTTCGCCTTTATACTGCCAGTAGCGCGGGTTTTCTGCATAAATCTGGACACGGTTCTTTTCCATTTCTGTATTCCTTTCTTCTTTGATATCCAGTGCTGCTGTAGTCCGAAGGTTAGGTTGAGTAAGCAAAACTCAACCTATGACTAATCCGCGTAAATCAGCGATTCTGACAAACGGCGAGCACCAAATCAACGCCAAATACGCGTATGGTATTCGGCGTTGATTCCGTCCTACAATGTAAATTGAGTATAACACATCTATAGTTTGAACAATAGGAGTTCCAACAATTACTTAGGGTTATTTAGTTCTTTTGTAGGAGGTATCTCCGAATCGCGACATATCCCTGTAGGAGCGAGCTGTGCTCGCGATCTTCCGAGCAAAATGGCTAAAAATCCGAAAACTAAATAGCCCTAACAATTACTTGAACTTTATTTTGCTTGAATCAAAACAGCCCAATGCGTTTCGGTCGGAGCAGACAGTGTTATGCTATCGCTAAACGGAACTTCCTCTTCCTGCATCCATTCGCTTTTACCGATATCTATCCATCTGATTGTTACCGATTTTGTGTCTGCCTTCTCACCAACACTCAAATTGATATCGACCGAGCCGCCATTCGGAAAGTAGACAGCGTATTCCCGTCCTGGGTTTGCGATGGTATACGCGCCGTTATCAGCCCTGTTGGAAAACAAATCATTGTGAGGTTCGCACGTAAAAATGTCAATTTCGTCTGTGATGGTTCGCATGCTCTTGAGGTGTGCTTGTGCCGTTTCGTTCAAGCCGACCCCGCTATCAGGACGGTGGAATCGTGCTGACGCAAATCCGCCGAAGATATTTCGCCAAAAGCGCTCCAACCCATCTCGCGTACTGCCGAACCGTCCGCCATCAGCACCGTAAATCTTAATATTATTAATCGGACGGATCGGTGAGAGATTTGCTCGGATTTTCTGGGCGTTATCCCAATGCCGCTGCCGTTTCTGATGGTTATTCTGTGATATATCACAAAACGAGTAAGTTTCGGGATGGTCAAACGTCGCTTTATGCTTCTCATCGGATAAATCCCAGGGGTCCCACATCTCCGTAGTTTCAACAGCGCGTCCAGCTGCCGCTGCTTGTTTTTGGATATATGTTGCCCAGTATTCACCCCATGCAGCCGTGACTGCAGTCTCGTTATCCATGCAGTAGAGTATATGACCGTACGGAAGTGTCTCGGCGAGTAGTTTATCCACAAATTTTTCCTGATATTTCAAGACGATCTGCTGATTACGCTCTTTCGGTACAGACCAGAAAAAGTTGTTCCCTGTTGCGACAGGATGGCTGTTAACAGCAGTGGGTAACCCTGTCTCCTCTGCGGTGTAATTGCTATTGTTTTTTGGATTGAAAGGATTTGCGTCCCAAGGCTCGCGGTAATAGTTGAAGGTCGCCCACACCTCGATTTGGACGATAATATCCATCTCGTGGGTCCACGTGATGAAGTTCCGAAAACGGTTCCAAAACTCATCGTTCCACTGATTTAAGTCATATTGATCACCGACCTTTTTGAAGGGCGGTACATCGCCTTCGTCGACCCAACTCATTGTGGAGCGTACATAGTTGCCACCGACGGACTTCAACAACTCAAGATGTGCTTTGAGATTGGGAATCTGAAACAGATTGTCCTCGACTGAACCGCCGATTAGTAGAACTGGTTCACCTTTATACTGCCAGTAACGCGGGTTTGCTTGGTAAATCTGGATCCGGTTTTTTTCCATTTGTATATCCTTTTCGGCTTGCGTTTTTTGTGATGCTGTGCAAAAGGAAACGAATATGAGTAGAGCCAACATAAGCTTGTGTGGTCCCCACAGATTTCGCATAAGATAGTCTCCTGAATATTTAAGGTATAATGGACTATTTGTCTACAGTTGTTACAAGAACTCAACGGTGTTAGAAACAAAAGTCCTCGTTAAGCAACAGGATATATTATACCATAAGATTCAGGAGAATACAATTGAACCGTTTACACGCAACGCACGGATATAGGTGAAAATTTAAAATGTTTGAGTTTACTCCGCACGCAGTGCCTCAATCGGTGACAGCCGCATGGCTTTTACGGCAGGGTACAGCCCGAAGCAGATGCCAAGCACTGCGGAGAAGGCAACCGATATCAATATCCACTGCGGCGAGAACACCGCAGGCCATGCAGGAACGATTTTCACTATTCTCACGGCAAGATATGCCATTCCCTTACCGACGAAGACACCCAACCCAACGCCGAGTAGCCCACCGATACCACACAAGTTGACAGATTCACTTAAAAATTGCAGCAGAATATCAGAATTTTTTGCACCGAGTGCCTTGCACAAGCCGATTTCGCGGGTGCGTTCCCCTACGGCAACCAACATCATGT
>JAKZUG010000520.1:0-6987 GCA_047516705.1 Candidatus Poribacteria bacterium
TGATTCGCAAGACAGATAAGAACGAACAGGATATCTGCCATTTCCTCACCAAGATCAAGGTCTTTCTCGTTTTCCTTGAAACTCTGTTCTCCGTATTGACGCGCCATAATCCGTGCTAACTCTCCCACTTCTTCCATGAGGATGGTAGTATTGGTTAATTCTGAGAAATACCGGATGCCGATGCTATGGATCCAGTCGTCTACAAGTTTTTGACAATTTTCGAGTGTGTAATCCATATCCGTTTATCTCCATTTTGGTGCCGTGTGCTCAGGACTTACGCCCATTCTTTTAAGCATTTAAGCGCGACAGCACCTGTGGCACGGAATTTGCCTCTATTCTAAACTACCTATATTTTAGCAGCGTTTACGATGAAAGTAAACTTTTTTCTATCAGCGTCCGTTCAAGTGCACAATTAAAACGGAAATCCCTTGATTTTTCTGAAACCTTGATATATACTTTTAAATGCAAATTTCATTTAAGGGAGAAAATTACACCCTTTAGTGATCATGCTAGATAGGTTAAGGAGAATCGTATGGGACTTACGAACGAAGAACAACAGTTTTATGAGACAAACGGCTATCTCTTGAAAAAAGGGCTTGTCTCTTCAGAAGATATTGCGAGAATTCAGGAAGAAATCGAAGATATACACAATCGTATGGCAGAACAGCCCACTGATGGGATTGGGATTTCGTGGGAAGTCTACGATTCAGACGACCATCCGTCGCGTATCAAGCAGTTAATGCATAGCGAGTTAGTGAGTCCAACACTCAATCGTCTGCTTCGATGCGATGATGTCTTAGATATATTGGAAGCAATGATGGGTGACAACATTTCCCTATATCACAGTAAATTGCTCCCGAAAGCGGGTGGTGATGGAACGGCTATCCCGTGGCATCAAGATTACGCCTATTGGAAAAATGATAACAACAAACCTGTCATGATCAATTGTCAGTTGGCTATCAACGAGGCGAACCTTGAGAACGGGTGCATCCAGTTTGTTCCCAGAAGCCACAATTGGGGCTTGCAAGAACACGAAAGAAAACACCAGACCTTTGGCGTATTTTTACCTGGTCACTACCAAGAACGCGAAGATGCTGTGGCTCTCGAAATGGAACCAGGAGACGGTGTCTTTTTTAACGCGCTGATTATCCACGGCTCTGCCCCGAATAATTCGGCAAACGATCGGTTGATGAACACCTTTGCTTACAATGTGACAGGAAATGGCGCGACCCAATCTCGTGAAGTCTTACGCGGTAAACCTTTTGATGGATAAAAAGCGTAAGGGCGAGGGTATCAATTGTCCGATATTTCCTGGTGGCACTTCTGCCGAAATTCAAAGGTATTTTCTGGAGAAATGGCTCACACACGTGGAGGAAATATCATGAAAGTCGAAAAAATCACCTATGTTTGGAAAATCCTTTGGTTTCTACTCATAGGGATTGGGTTAGGCTGCGGTGTTGACGAACCGCGCAACTCAAATCTCGCGCCACGCATTTTAACCTTTGAAGCAGAATCAGATATAGTTGCCCCGGGGACGGAGGTGGCAATTCGCTTGGTAGCGGGTGACCTTGAGAATGATGTTTTGTCATATACTTGGTCAGTTACAGGTGGCGAACTAACAGAAAACACCTCAGGTGCGCTCTGGCGTGCCCCCGAAACCGAACGGAAGTATCAGATCGAGGTTACAGTCAGCGACGGCGAAAACACCACAACCAGCACACTGGATATCCAAGTGTGGCGGATCCGGCCCGGTAATTATTATCCATTGGCTGTAGGGAACACCTGGCACTATCGCGATGAAAACGGTAGTGAAATTACGTTTGAAATCATAGATACCATTCAGATCCAACAGGCAGGTGGGAAGACCATCGAGAGTTTTGTGCTTCAGAAATCCAGTACGGATGCGGGTTTGGAGAACATTGTGAACTATTCTTACTTGGGACCGCGCCTTGACGAAAAAGGCGAGGTTTCAGGTGTTGTGCAGCACGCGCAGAATACCACATCCGGGACAGGAGACACAATTCTGTTCGAGCCGTTCCTCCCGCTATACCAATTTCCGCTTATTCCGGGTGAGAAATGGGATACCAATTTTCAGGCAAAATTAGTGCCGGAACTTTTCCCGATTGGCGGTGGACTTGACGAATTTGAGGTGATCTCGGAAGAGACATTGACAGTGTCAGCTGGAACTTTTGAACATGTCTTTCAGGTTCAGGAATCATTTCGGTGGGGTTTCGATATTGGAAACCAAGATTTCCCACTTGATGTCACTGTCGTGAAAAAGTGGATTGCGCCGGATGTCGGTATCGTCAAATTTACACAATCGCAGACTCGAGGTGATTTGACAGTCGACACCGTTTTTGAACTTGAATCCTTTGAGTTGATGAATAACTAAGGTGCCGTGCGGGTGAAACATCTATCAAACCAACCAGAAATATTAACCACAACTGTCGGTTCTTATCCTGTACCGGCATGGCTTCTGTCAATTCCGACGGAACAGACCCTTCTTGATGCAACACGGGTTGTCGTGGATATTCAGCGGCAACGTGGTATTGATCTGCCGACAGACGGTGAACTTTATCGTTTCGATCCGAACCATCCAGATACCAACGGAATGATTGACTATTTCATCCGCCCCCTTTCGGGTATAAGGGCAGAAGTAGGGAGACAGGAATGGCATGAGTTTCGGCAGATGCAAACGATGTCTTTTCGGGCGAAACCTGCCGGAGTTGTTGAGGGACCGTTAGAGGAAGGCTCGTTAAACCTCGTTTCCGATTGCGAGCGTGCCATGAACGTTGCTGGTAAAAATATTAAATTTACCGTAACAAGCCCCTATATGCTCGCACGGACGTTATTGGATAAACACTACGGCGACTTTGACGCACTGCTTACCGCTTTGGCGAAGGCTTTAGCGGCACAGGTGCGAGAACTCGATTGTACCTGTCTCCAAATTGACGAAGCAAATATACCGGGGAACCCGCAAGACGCGCCCCGCGCCGCCGAGGCTATTAACATTGTCCTTGACGCGTTTGAGGGAGAGAAGGCGGTCCATTTCTGCTTCGGCAACTACGGGGGCCAGGTTATCCAAAAAGGCAACTGGAAAGCTCTGATTGACTTCTTGAATACGCTCCGATGCGATCATCTCGTTTTAGAGCTGCAACACCGTCCTGATGCTGATCTTGAGGCACTTAAGGCAGTTACGTCAGATATTGTCCTCGGTATTGGTGTGATTGATGTAAAGGTTAATCCGATTGAGACACCTGATGACGTAGCATCGAGCATAGAAAAAGCTGAAAAAGCATTGGGCGCAGGACGGATTGGCTGGGTCCATCCGGATTGTGGGTTTTGGATGCTTCAACGCTCCGTGGTAGACCGGAAAATAGAGGCACTCGTGCAAGGCAGAGATAAATACTTAGGGCTTGCTTAGCGCAAATGATAGAAAAGAAGGGTACAGATGTTTGAAGTTCAACTGCCAGCGTTAAAAAAATTTCAGAATGTCGCTGGCATTGCTGCAGGAATAGGTTTTGTCCTCGGTTTATTGATTCCTGCTGTGGCTATTTTTAGCCTACACTGGCACTGCCCGTTTGGAGATGGTATTCTTCAGGTCGGTGGTTTTATGGCAATTACGGGGTTCGGTAGTGCCATTGTTTCAGGCAACCTTGTCGCCGTTTTTTTAATTGGGATTGCGAAAATTAAACAGAGGCGTACAAACCGTCCTCATGGTCGTAAGACTTCACGCCGAATGTTACGGGAAGGAAGGAATTCGGATGGGATTTGAAATATTTGGTCTTGATCTTCTGTATATTGCCCTGCTTTTCGGAGTCGGTTCTTTTGCCGGATTCCTAAACACAGTCGCCTTTGGTGGTTCATTGATCACCTTGCCTACCCTCATATTTCTCCTGAATCTACCGGGATTAACTACCATAACACAAGGTGTAACCAACGTGACAGCAGTTGCCAATGGAACGAATAGAGTCGCGATCTTTTGCCAAAACTTCAGTGCGATCTTGGGTTTTCGGCGTAAAGGGGTCTCAAACTTCCGTTACGCGATTGCGCTTACGCTACCTGCACTTGTAGGTGCAACGCTTGGGGTAATCCTTGCAACCCGTACGAGTGATAAAGTCTTTGAGCCGATTCTTGCAGTGGTCATGGTGAGTATGCTGTTTTTAGCACTTTTCAATCCAACAGAATGGTTACAAGGTAGGATTAACCCGGGTGGCACAAACCACAAAGTTATCACCGGCATTGCTCTTTTTTTTGTAGGGATTTACGGCGGGTTCATTCAAGCGGGAGTTGGGTTGCTAATTATTGCCGCATTGCGCATTCTTGACGGCAGTGACTTGGTTATCACGAATTCGCTAAAAGTGTTCATCATCTTCTTCTACACTATTATTGCCCTTGGCATCTTTATTAGTCAAGGACAAGTCAATTGGGTTTTAGGGATCGCTTTAGCCATTGGAAACGCTACGGGTGCCTGGCTCGGCAGTCACTGGGCAGTAAAAGCGGGTGATAAATGGATTAAAGTGGTTCTCGTTGTAACTGTGCTTGTCTTCGCGACGAACCTTGTGCTAAAGCCCTTTAATTTAGATATTATATCGCTTCTCGGGCTGGGTTAGCGTTCCAATTCGTGATAGGAGAAAATCAAACGGTGAACGGCAGTAATATGTGAGGTGAGCGTGAGGATACCGAGTGTACAGAGCAGAATCATCCCCGTGCTTTGGATAATCGGAAATTTGTACCAGAGCACCCCTTGGATCAGTGTACCAGTCCCGAGTAAGATGATGCGTTCGGGCCGTTGCATGAGTCCCACCTTACAGGTAATTTGGAGTCCCTCCGCTCTCGCCCTGACATAACTGACGAGTATCGAACCGAACCATGCCCCAAACGCTAAAATTATCCCCAACAAACTCTCCAAACTGTAAAAATAGATGAGGGCTCCCAAGAAGAGAAAACCTTCCGAGTAGCGATCGATAACAGAATCCAAGAGTGCCCCAGATGCTCGTAAGCTCCTTTGGGCACGCGCAACGGCTCCGTCTATCATATCAAAACTTCCACCAAACAGAATAAGAATCCCACCCGTAATGAGGTGCCCAGTTGCGAAGTAAAAGGTCGCGATGAGGTTCACGAAGAATCCAAAAAGCGTTACCATATTCGCAGTAATACCGAGTGCTACCATTTTATTAGCAACAGCAGACAGGATTATCTCAAGACGGGGTTTTAATTTCGCTTCAAACATTGCAACGTCTCCTCATTATAGAGTGGGTTAACTTTTCACGAGGAAATGTAAGGATTCTCGCCGGTTTTTGATCAATTCTGTGGCCGGAACCGCCTCTGTTTGACACAGAAGTTCCAAGATTGCGGGCGCGATGTCCATAGGGTGCTGTGCTATTTTGATCTTTTTCTGTTCAGAAAATTGTGCGTCCGGTGATGCGACAAGTACAATCCCATCATTCCATATCAGTTCAGGAGCGGTATGATCAACATTATCAATTTCATCAAAAATGGTAATGATAGGGTATGGCAGTCTTAGCAGTTCCAATTCGGTTTTCTGAATAGTTTGCGCACAGGCTAATGAAGTTCTACGTTGTATCGCCGCGATATGCGTGACAGGTAGATTCCACAAAAGGATAGGCTTTTTGAGGCGATGCGCGAGTGCGATTAGGCGTAGTAAACATCGCCATTCAGCGGCACTATTTAGGCTATGCGCGTCCCCTTGGACGAGTATGACCTTCGTGCGCTGTATCCACGCAAAGCCGGCAAATTTAAAAGTCCCTTTACTTCCAGCTCTATCACCATAAAGTTCAATCGCCTGAGTGAAGGGAGGTTGCGGGTATTTAGCAGTATTTGATGACATATACCCAGGACCTTTTACCGAAAGCGTTGGTGGGATTCAAACCCCATCACAAACGGTAGGAAACCGTATAAAAAAAGCAGGGAGGTGCCTAAAACACCTTCCCTGCCTAACAGGTGATGCGTTGGGATTACTCGCTGCTGCGTCCACCGATGGTACTTAGAGCGAACCAGCCGATGCCAGCTGCGACTGTAGTCAAGAACACCAAAGCACGTTTGGATGTGGAAAGTTCCTCGTGTACACCCTTGTTGGCATCCTCAAGCATCATCTTAACTTCGTTGATAGCCTTCTGGTTGGTCTCAACCTGTGCCAAAAGCGTCTTCGCGTCCCCTTGAATAGCCTCAATGAGTGCGTGTGTTGCTTCCGCCTTCATTTTACGGTCTTCGAGCATCTTATCTACCCCTTCGAGATGCTGGTCAAGATGCGCGATGTCCTTAAGGATAGAGGTTTTAGTAGCTTCAAGAGATTTTTTGACACCAGAAGCGATTTCGTTTCCGGAATCCGTGACAGCCATCATCAATTCTTTTTGTGATTTCAGGCTATCCTCAAGGTCTTTAAGTTGTCCGTTGAGTTTGCCCATACTCTTATTGAGACCGCTAATTTCTGCCTCAAGTTTATCTCGCGTCGCTTCGGATTCGGCTAATTCCACCTTTAACTTCTCAAGGTCCTCCTGCTGCATAGTGAGTTTTTCTTCAGCACCATTGAGAGCCTCTTTTGCCATAGCGATCGGAATACGCAATGTTTCGCCGGGGTAGATGAGGTGCGGGTTGGTGAAGTCGTTATATTTACTCAACTCGCGCCACCGGAGCGGGTCTTTGAGATGTTCTTGGCAGAGATCCCAGAGGGTGTCGCCTTTTTCAATGGTGATGAGCATAGTGTCATCATCTCCATCAAGTGGTGTGATTCGTGCCGAGGCAGACAAGACATAAACGCCGCTGAGTGCTGCGCAGATGTACAGAATCAGTACCAACTTCAGAGTGCCTCTTATCATTTTCATAAGTTTCTCCTTTAAAATCTATAAGAGAGGGAAGCAAAGTGAGTTGATCCGACTCCGTTGATTTCACTCGCAATACCATCTTGGATAGCATAGTCAATCTGCAGCCCACCGATATTCACACCAAATCCACCGAAGAGGTTTT
>JAKZUG010000521.1:0-5593 GCA_047516705.1 Candidatus Poribacteria bacterium
TATCTATACCGTCCAACGTTCAACGTTTACGGACAAAAAGTCACGTGAACAATTTGAGATGCGGATTCATAAACGTCTGCTGGATATCTTAGAGACTACACCTAAAACCGTTGATGCTTTGATGCGGTTGGACCTGCCTGCAGGGGTCGATGTCAAAATTACGCTACTGTAGTCGGAGAAATGATTGTTCTCCACTCCGATGGTTTGGAAATCACTGCTGAATAAGTGGTTGGTTTGCAAATCCTAAAGGAGGAGAGCGAAAAAAAAAATGGTTAATGGAATTATCGGCCGCAAAGTCGGCATGACACAAATCTTTGAAGACTCTGGAAAAGCGGTGCCTGTTACTGTTATCCAAGCAGGTCCTTGTCCAATTGTCCAACTCAAAACGCAAGAGAAAGACGGCTATCAAGCAGTTCAGTTAGGTTTTGGGGAACAGAAAGCGAACCGCACGAATAGCCCGAAACGTGGACATTTAGCAAAAGCCGGTGTTGATTCTGCACGGGTGCTTCGCGAATTTCGGGTAGAGAGTCTTGATGAGGTTTCTGTAGGAAACATTGTTGATGCAAGCGTCTTTTCAGAAGGTGAACTTGTTGATGTGACAGGTACCTCGAAAGGGCACGGTTTCACCGGTGTGGTGAAACGTTGGAAATTCGCGGGTGGTAAAAAGAGCCACGGTGGTGAGCAAGACCTCCGTCGTCCCGGTTCCATCGGTGCAAGCGCGACACCATCCCGAGTCTTTAAAGGGAAAAAGATGGCTGGACGCCACGGTGCCAAACGGCATACCGTCCAAAACCTTCCGGTGATCCAAACCGATCCCGAGCGTAACTTGCTGGTGGTAAAAGGCGCAGTCCCTGGCCCCCCGAACGGTTTGCTTCTGATTAGAAAAGCATCTAAAGCATCGAGTGCATAGGCAGACACTCGTAACCAAACGAGTGCCAAAAGAAACGAGCATATAATATGTCAACTTTAGACGTACACAACAGGTCCGGGAATGTCCTGCACGAAAAGGAATTAGCCGACGCATTCACCGATGTTGAGGTGAATGGTCCTGTCATTCATCAGTGCGTCGTTGCCTACCTTGCCAATCAGCGGCAAGGTGATGCATCAACAAAGACCCGGAGTGAAGTGAAAGGCAGTGGAAGAAAACTCTACCGCCAAAAAGGAACGGGTAGGGCCCGCGTCGGAGATGCCAAATCTCCGACGCGAGTTCACGGTGGTGTAGCGTTCGGACCGAAACCGCGGAGTTATCGGCAGTACACCCCGAAACGAGTCCGACGACTTGGCTTACATAGCGCGCTGGCAGACAGGTTCCAGAATCAGCAGTGCATTCTCGTTGAAGATTTCACGCTCAAACAACCGCGGACCAAAGACATCCTCAACATGTTAAAAGCACTGAACGCTGATGGAAAGGTGCTGCTCATTCTTGATGAACATAGCCCAAATATACACCTCTCCGTGAGGAATATTCCAAAAGTTCATAGCTGCACATGGAATACGCTCAATGTCTATCAAGTCATGTGGCACGACACGTTGATAATCACCGAGAACGCCGCTGCGAAACTCGAAGCCAAGTTCGTAAACACCGGTTCAGAAGTGGAAGGACAAGACTGATGAGGGATGCATATCAGATTATACTGCGACCGCTGATTACAGAGAAAAGCACGGTTCTCCGCGAAGTTAACAAGTACGCGTTTGTTGTTGATCGCGGTGCGACAAAACCACAAATTCGCCGCGCCGCCGAAGAGTTGTTCGACATCGAAGGGGACATCCTCAAAGTGCGCACAATGCGAGTTCGCGGTAAGCCGAAAGGGAAAATGTTGCGTTATCAACGTGGTAGAAAACCGCATTGGAAAAAAGCGATTATTACCCTAAGAGAAGGGGCAACTATCCAGGCGTTTGAAGCTATATAGGTCCGTGATAAATTGACCCCCTATTCACGTAATGATGATTGCCAAATAGGTAATCCGCTCAATGCAAAATGGACAAGAGTGTCGGCAGATTCAGCTAAGAAAGAATTATCGCTGACACCTTGAAAAAAGGAAATCAGAGTGCCTAAAACGTATTCACCTACAACCCCAAGTCGTCGGTTTATGACCGGGTACACCTTTGAAGAGATTACGCGGAGCAAACCGGAAAAATCGCTCGTCAAGGGGACTAAGCAGAAAGCCGGTCGGAATTCTGCCGGACGCTTGACAGTGAGACACCGCGGTAGTGGACACAAACGCCGATACCGGGTCATTGACTTCAAACGTGATAAGTTTGGCATCCCTGCCAAAGTTGCTGCAATTGAATATGATCCTAATCGCTCCGCGCATATCGCACTCCTCAACTATGTTGACGGGGAAAAACGCTATATTCTTGCACCCGTTGGTATTCAAGTGGGCGACATGCTAACTTCAGGCGAAGACGCAGAAATTCGGGTTGGAAATGCCTTGCCGCTTGAAAAAATTCCACTCGGCTCCTCCATCCATAATATAGAGATGAAGCTCGGCAAAGGCGGACAACTTGTGCGTAGTGCCGGTGGTGCTGCCCAATTGGTTGACAGAGAGGGAAAATACGCGCGTGTCCGGCTTCCGTCAGGTGAGATTCGGCTCATCCTAGTGCAAGCGATGGCAACGCTCGGTCAGGTCGGCAATGTCAGCAAGATCGTCATCGGTAAAGCGGGACGTTCAAGATGGCTCGGAAAACGCCCGAAAGTTAGAGGCGTAGCGATGAACCCGGTTGACCATCCACACGGCGGTGGTGAAGGAAAAAGTTCCGGCGGTAGGCATCCAGTCACACCGTGGGGCGTTCCAACCAAAGGGTATAAGACCCGAAACCCGAAGAAGAAATCGAGCCGCTATATTGTCGGAAAACGAAAATAACCCTTTTTGGAGTGCCACGTTCGTTACACGAGCAAATAATGTTTAAGAGGTAAAGGAGACACATAATGGCGCGTTCTCTCAAAAAGGGACCCTACATAGACCCTAAACTTGCCAAGAAGGTAGCCGCTATGGAACGCTCTGGCACCAAACGGGTGATCCGCACCTGGTCCCGACGTTCAATCATTACACCTGAGTTAGTAGGACACACCTTGGCAATTTATAACGGAAAAAAATTCTTTCCCGTGTACATCACAGAGAACATGGTAGGACATAAGCTTGGGGAATTCTCACCGACTCGTACTTTCCGTTCTCACGCTGGTGGTGGGAGAAGATAATTATTGCGATAACCGTCATCGCAAATTGACAATGTATTCATTTTTTTTTGGGAAGATACGTTCACTGCTTCGTCAATGTGGCGATGAATCAGAAACTTGCTTTTATTGGAGATACTGATGGAAGCCAGATCTAAAATTCGGAATGCATCGGTTGCACCGCGGAAAGTCCGCTTGGTAGCCGATCTCGTCCGTAATCAATATGTTGAAGATGCGTTAAATCAACTACGCTTTATGCATAAAGCCGCGTCCCCTATCATCTACAAGTTGATTCAGTCAGCAGCCGCGAACGCACGATATCAAGATCCAGGAGTTGATATTGCGGGCTTATACGTCAAAGAGATTCGCGTTGATGAAGGGATTACGCGGAAAGGGATACGTCCCCGAGCACGGGGTATGGCAAATAAGATTCTAAAACGCAGTAGCCATATCACAGTTGTCGTTGGCGAGGAGAGTACCGAAGATGCTAAGTAATGGCATGCACGCTTACAAAGCACCACATAACGCCATGGGCTCCACGTCACAAGAGGGAAAAGTCTTATAGGAGGTTTCCGTGGGACAAAAAACTCACCCGCGTGGATTACGCTTAGGAATTACTGAAACGTGGGATTCAAAATGGTACAGCGAACGGGATTACGCTAAGTGGCTTCATGAAGATCTTCAGATTCAGAAGTTCGTCAAAGCGCAACTGGCGCGCGCCGGAATTTCACGCATTGAAATAGAACGCGTCGCTGACCGTTGTAGCATCAACATCCATACAGCACGCCCAGGTATTGTCATTGGTCGCCGCGGTGCAGAAGCTGAGAAATTACAAGCATTAATCGAAAAAGAGGTCGGCTGCTCTGTCCGGATTAATGTCTCGGAAATTAGAGTCGCTGAACTCGATGCCCAACTTGTAGCAGAAGCTGTTGCAACGCAAATAGAACGGCGATCAGGTTTTAAACACGCGATGCGGCGTAGCATCTCCAGTTCAATGCAAGCAGGGGCTTTGGGCGTTAAAATTATGGTCGGTGGTAGATTAGACGGTAAGGAAATCGCTCGCTCCGAATCCAGTATTGAGGGACGCGTCCCTCTTCACACCCTCAGAGCCGATGTTGACTACGGGTTTACCGAAGCAAATACGACGTATGGTAAAATCGGAGTCAAAACGTGGATTTTTAAGGGCGAAATTATTGGTGTCCCAGACAAATTAAAGGGCGAAACACCCGTCCGTCGTCAACCTGGACAGCGCGAAGATGCAGGTTCACAACGTTCTGAGCGTCGACGAGGCGACAGACGTTCTGGCTCTCAAGATGCACGATCCCGACAACCCGGAAGACAAGACAGAGGAAGAAATCGGCGTAGGTAGCGTCAGGGTGGTCAGGAATCCAGGAACGATTCATAACTGTACGAACAGATTTATTTTAAGGAGGCATCTAAGGTGTTAATGCCGAAACGCGTGATGCGCCGCTATGTGCATCGCGGAAAACGTCGTGGGAAGCCGCTTCGTGGCTCACAAATCAACTTCGGTGAATACGGTTTGCAAGCAATGGAAGTCGGCTGGATTACAAACAACCAGATTGAATCCTCACGTATCGCTATTACACGGTATGTACGCCGCGGTGGAAAACTTTGGATCAAGATTTTTCCGCACAAACCACTCAGTAAACAACCTGCTGAAACCCGCATGGGTAAGGGCAAGAAAGGCCCTCCCGAATCCTGGGTCGCTGTGGTCAAACCCGGCAGAATCCTTTTTGAATTAGGCGGCGTTTCGCTTGAAGATGCAAAAGGGGCGATGGAACGAGCCGCCCACAAACTGCCAATCAAAACTAAGTTTGTTGCACGGAATGAATAATTTCGTCTACGACTCCGGCGTTGGAAAAAATTATGAGCGGGCAAACGCAGCATCGTGCTTTTGACAACACCCAAGGAGGCCCGGAAATATGAAAGCGGATGAACTACGAGGGAAGACGACCGAAGAGTTGGAAGGTGAACTGAAAACCTTAAAGGAGAACTTGTTTAACCAGAGATTCAGAAGTATCTTAGGACAACAAGAAGACACGACACGTATCGGCAAGATCCGAAAGGACATCGCACGTGTGAAAACTCTCCTGCAGGGGCGTTCAGAGTAAACAGAACGAAGATGGCAAGGTTATGCACATCGGCTCAAGCCCGGTTCATCAATTTCAAGGAATGTGAGTTCTGAAGTGTACATGTTAACAGGTTTTGGCTGGTTTGGAGGATAAAGTTGAACGAGGAAAGAAGAAGGCATCGTAAATTTCGGACGGGTCTTGTTACCAGTAACAGAATGGATAAAACTGTTGCAGTGTCAATTGTTCGTCGCTATCAACACCCACTTTACAAGAAGGTAGTCCGGAAAACGAAGAATATTTTCGCTCACGAAGAACAGAATAGTTG
>JAKZUG010000522.1:0-5295 GCA_047516705.1 Candidatus Poribacteria bacterium
GGTTATAACTTCAGTATCGTTTTCAGCAGTGATCGGCATCTTGTTCGGGTTATATCCTGCGATAAAAGCGTCGTCGCTCTCCCCCATTGAGGCACTCCGCACGGAATAAAACCGCCTGACACCATCCGAAAACACTAAACCATTTTCACGCAATTGCGTCTAAGAAAGTAATCAACTTTATAATAAACTTCTGGATTCGGAGTTCGCTTCTAAAAAGAAAACTGTTGCAAAAAAACCCGAACCTCCTTTACCATTTCTCTGTCTAAAAGTTAAGCATACAAATATATTAATTCGGAGGCGTGAAATGCGTATACTTGAAGGGTTATTCGTTGGAGTCTCTGCGATTCGTAGCAACAAACTCCGTTCCTTGCTTACCATGCTTGGAATTATCATCGGGGTCGCCTCGGTGCTCGCGATGATTGCCATTGGCGATGGTGCCAAGGCGATTGTGCTGAAAGATGCACAGAAATTAGGCGGTGTGAACCAGTTCACGATGTACCGCAGTTCCTACAAACGGGTCGGAAGCCGTTGGATGCCGAATCGTAGCAACGAATATTTTGAATATGAAGATGTGTTGGCAATTGAGGCGGAATGTCCATCTGTGAAGGTGGTTGTGCCGCGGATTCCGGAATGGAGAGGTGTCCTCGTCCAAGCCGCCGGTGGCGCTGAAGCACGGACAGGCTATAACGGCGTAAACTACACGTTCGCGGAGGCGATGGATTGGGACATTCTGCAAGGTAGGTTCATTTCTGAAGAAGACATTGAAAACGAGACAAAAGTCTGCGTGTTAGGTACAGAAGTTACTATGACCTTATTTGGTAACGCCTCACCTATAGGAAAAGAAATTAAGATTGGCAGAGGCGGCGATCGGTATAGCCGGTACGGGCGAAAGGAAAAAAATCGCTTAACAGAACGGTTTACCGTCGTCGGAACGATGGCACCCCGAGGTCGAAGTTTACGTTTCGGGTGGAACTTGGATGACATGATCTTTCTCCCGCTCACAACGACACAGGAACGCTTCACTGGAAGCGATCACATTGTCATGCTTTCAGTTCATGCCAATACGGTTGAAGAGGTGTCCCAAGCGATTGAAGAGGTGAAAGATGTTATTCGGAAACGGCATAAGAATCAAGATGATTTCTTTATGGTTAGGGACATGCGCGAAGGTATGGCACAATTGGAGAAAATCGGTAAAGTCATAAAAATCGCCCTCGGGAGTATCGCTGGTTTCTCCCTCCTCGTGGGTGGCATCGGCATTATGAACATGATGTTGGTCGCCGTAACGGAACGGACGCGCGAGATCGGGCTCCGAAAAGCACTCGGTGCAAAACGTGCGGACATTCTGATACAGTTCTTAATGGAAGCCGTTGCGATGTGTGCTGTCGGCGGCGTAATCGGTATTCTGTTAGGCATGTTCGCTGGCGAAGGGATGGCACTTCTTGCTGTCAAAATTGTTAAAATTGTCCCCGAATGGCCCTCAGTTATCTCAACGCAGTGGATTTTGGTTTCCGTGTCATTTTCGGCTATAATCGGCATCTCCTTCGGACTATATCCTGCAATAAAAGCGTCAACCCTCTCACCGATCGAAGCCCTACGTACCGATTAGGAGGTACTGTTAATGAATCTAATTGAATGTATCATTTTAGGCATCTCCAGTTTGCGGCGAAATCCGCTCCGTTCCGGCCTGACAATCTTAGGAATTATCGTCGGTGTCGGTTCTGTCGTCAGCATGGTATCCGTCGGCGACGGGTCAAGAGCCATGGTCTTGCGAGAAATTGAGCGAACCGGCGGCACAAAAATCGTCGAAATCTACAAAGACGATTGGGACAAACAGTCCGGGACACTGAGCCGTGCAGCTGGAGAGGCTGTGCGCGGTAGGGGACGCTGGCAAAGGAACCGCGCCGAGGATTTGGAAACTGACGACGTTTTTGAGATTCTAAAGCATGCCCGTGGTGTTGTTGATGTCGTCGCTGAGGACGATATGGGCGGATGGAACGTAAACTACAAGGGACGAACAAAAGAATCCCGCATCGTCGCCTCAACTGCTGGGTACGACCGGTCGCATAACTGGTACCCCTCAAGCGGTCGGTTTTTTAACGCTGAAGAGGTAGAAGCTGCGAGTAGCATCGCTGTTATCGGCTCGAAAATCGCGGAAGAGATCTTCCTTGAGGAAGACCCCGTTGGTAAAGAGATTAAAGCCTCGCGCCCCTCTTACTGGCATGGAAGGAGCGGACTTTATGAGGTACGCCTCAAAGTCATCGGTGTCATGGAAGAGAAGGGCGACGCAATGGACACTTCCGGTTGGGACGACCGATTCATCATTCCGATAACGACACTCCAACAGCGCTTCAAGGGCCGTCAAGATGTTGAACGCATCCGCATTGAAGCAGTTGATGTTGATACTATCCCTACCGCAATAGCAGATACCAAAGATGTTTTAGGAAGACAGCATAAAAACACGGGTGAAGAGTATAACTATTGGACAGCTACAGAGGAATTAGCAACCGCCAATAAGGTCGGTTTAGTCATGAAAGCTTTGATGGGCGGCATCGCTGCTATCGCTCTCATGGTCGCTGGCATAGGTGTGATGAATATTATGCTTGTCTCTGTTACCGATCGGACACGGGAAATTGGATTAAGGAAAGCGCTCGGTGCCACACGCAACGATATTTTAGCCCAATTCTTAATTGAGGCAGCAGTATTGACACTCTCTGGCGGGATCCTCGGCGCGATCTTAGGGATCTTTATGGGACGCGGTACCGCCGCACTCATCTCTAAATTCGTCTGGGAAGGGAGTAACTGGCCATCGGTCGTCTCATTTGGAACGATGCTGATTGCCTTGATCGTTTCTGTTGTTATCGGTATCTTCTTCGGATTGTACCCCGCCAATAAGGCGGCGAAACTTACACCTGTTGATGCACTCCGCTCTGATTAATTTGCAAACACACGGGCAGGTCAGATATACCTGCCTCAGTGCCTAGCTCTCGCAACGCGTTGAGGTTTTCAGGCACCACCGAACACCCTATAGGAGGGATTAATCTTGAAAAATATAATTATTACCGCTGCCGTTATTTTGGTCCTCGTTGTCGCAATCGGTTGGGTTGTGCTTGAACGCGGCAAAAACGGAGTAGACCCCGCTCTCGCGAGGAAAGTTGAGGTCGTTGAACGCGGCGATTTTCAAACGCGAATCAGTGCTACTGGCAACTTGGAGCCGCTTATTGACGTAGAGGTCAAATCCAACGTTGAAGGTGAAATCGTTAAACTCTACGTTACAAATGGCGCTCCCGTCGTAAAGGGACAGGTACTGATGGACCTTGACCCCAAACTCTATATAGAAGGTAAAAAACAAGCGGAAGCGGATGTTGATGCTGCTAAGGCGCAAGTCCGGCAAGCAGAACTCAACATTGATCTCAAAGTGGAACGGCTTGACAGCCAACTGACACAGGCGCAGGCAGCCTTGAAAATCGCCCAGGCGAGTCTTGAAACAACCCAAGCCACAAGCATAACACAGATCAACCAAGCGAAAACAGATATCCAGACCTCGCAGCACTCTCTTGACCAGGATAACATTGCCTTGGCGCAAGCACGAATCGCGCTCGAACAGGCAAAGATCACAAAATCTGAGCAAGAAACATCGCTCAAATCGGCAAAGATTTCCATGGATAACGCGAAATCAGAACTCGACCGAAACACCAAGCTCTTTGACAAGGGATTAGTCTCCAAAAAGGCATTGGAAGACGCGCAAGCTCAGCAAGTGAACGCCGAGGCACAACATGAAAATGCTAAAAATCGGCTTGAATCACAGGTACAGACCATCGTTTCGCACAAGCAAACCATTGAAATACGTCTAACTTCCATAGCAACAAGCGAGGCAAGATTAGAAAACCAGAAGTCAAACCTTGAAAACCTCAAAAAGACACGGAAGAAATCTGAGGAAGAATCACAACTTCGCCTTGAAAATTCGCAAACCCAGTTAGGTGAACTGACTAGCACTTTAGATGATGAAAAATCGTTGACACAGCAATCCAAAATCAGTGCTACTGCGAATAAACTTCGCAGGGAAAGTGCCCTGAAAAACGAGGTAGAACGGCTCGAGTGGACCACAATCAAGGCTCCTATGACAGGCATCGTCACACTTCTCGAACTCGAAGAAGGTGAAATTGTGACTTCCGGACGCTCCGCATTCTCGCAAAGTCCGCCGCTCATGACCATCGTTGACCCCTCCAAAATGGTCGTCAAAACTTTCATCAACGAAGTTGATATGGAACGGTTGAAAGAGGAGCAAAAGGTGGAAATCAAAGTTGATGCCTACCAAAGTAAAACATATCAAGGCAAAGTCTATGAGATCTCACCGAGTGGACAGCAACAGGACAATATCATCTCTTTTGAGGTGATGATAGAAGTTCTCGGATCCTCAACAGAACTCCGTCCCGGTATGAGCACAGATGTTGACATCATTACCTACGAGGAAAAGAACGTCCTCTTAGCTCCCATTAACGCTATTATCAGTGAAACGAGCGCGATAGTCAATGCACAGGTAGGTAATACCTCACCGTTCAAACCGAATCAGTCAATCGCGATGCAAACGATCAGTGAGAAGACTTTCAACGGCACGGTTGAGAGTGTCGGAAACGGCAGCATCACCATCCGCTTGGATAGCAGCCAACGTGGCATTATGCCAGGACCCGCGACGGTATCACTCCTCGTTAAAGGCAAAAAGGAAGCCGACGGTGTCCGCGCACAGGTGAACATCTCAAAAGGGAAGTACGTCATGTTGGATGATGGGAGTGATACAGGTAAGAGAACACCTATTGAGACAGGCATGCAAAACGAGACAAAAGTTGTTATCACAAGCGGCGTAACCGAAGGCGACCGGGTTATTCTGCAAAAACGGAAACCGCCACAAGGTGGCTTCGGACGATAGCGTAACTTAACCTATATCACAATCAGATACTATAAAATGGCTATCAGTTTTCAGCAATCGCGGCTATCAGTTAAGAGGGGGGTTTGGCACACCAGACCCTCTTGTTGCTGACTGCTTCTTTTCTGATGGCTTACAGTTGTATAACCTGCCCATCATAAGCCAAATCAGCGTTGTCCGGGAGTTCTATGTCCATCTCCGCACACTGCTCTTTGAAATAACGTTGATCCAGTCGGTGCATAATGTGCGTGAAATAGGTCTCCTTCGGTTTCAACGCATCGCTAATCTCTAACGCCTCGCCAACCGAAAGATGCGTGGGGTGTCTCGGATTGAAACTCAGCGCATCAATCACCAGCACCTCAATCCCGTTGAGT
>JAKZUG010000523.1:0-9108 GCA_047516705.1 Candidatus Poribacteria bacterium
GATAAGAAGTGTGCCAGCACGTCCGATCAGGCTAAGCGGTGCAATGACAAGGACATTTTTAAGAATGGAGGGATCTGCTTGGGAAGTATTATTCGACATGAAGTGACTGAAAGGCGTGCTTGAAGGAGACAGAGTTGTAGACACTGGGTACCCGTGCTCCAACTCTGTCAGTTCAGTAACTATCTAAAAGCGACGTTTGATAGTACCCCACATAGTTGCGAGTTTATCTGCTGGTTCAACCGGTAGCCCTTCCTTAGCGTTCTCGTAATCCTCATCCGTAGGTTGAAATTGCGAAGTTGCGAAGGGGTGTGTAAAGTTTTGACACTAAATCTTCGGCAACACCGAAATCAACATAACGTAGGGGCGAGGTTTCCTCGCCTGTCTTTTCGTGCTGCCATCCTGAAAATCCGTGAATCCTGCAAATCCTGATTCTGACAACCCGCTGCCAAAATATTTACACACCCAACCGCACCTACCTTGTTAGGGGTGCCACGTGTCTATTCGCGCACTTGACCGTTTCCGTAGACGATGTATTTGTAAGTGGTCAATCCCTCAAGTCCCATCGGACCACGGGAGTGGAGTTTCTGCGTGCTAATGCCCACTTCGGCACCCAAGCCGAATTCATAGCCGTCGGTGAAGACAGTGCTGGCGTTGACGTAAACTGCGGCGGAATCCACCTCTTTGAGAAATCGCTGCGATGCGCTGTAGCTTTCCGTGATAATCGCATCGGAATGGTGTGAACCGTAGGTTTCTATATGATCAATCGCCGTATCCATGTCATCTACGACGCGAATGGATAAGATGTAATCGAGGTATTCTGTGCGCCAATCTTCTTCAGTCGCAGGTTTGGCGGCAGGATAAAGCTGCTGCGTCCGTTCGCATCCGCGGATTTCAACATCCGAGTCCTGTAAAGTCTGACAGAAAGCGGGAAGGAATTTCTCGGCAGTATCGGCGTGGACAAGGAGCGTTTCCAATGCGTTGCAGACGGCGACTTTGTAGCCAACCTTAGCATTCATACAGATTTTGCTTGCCATTTCGAGGTCGGCGGCTTTATCGACATAGATATGGCAGATGCCGTCGGCATGTCCGAGTACCGGGACATCGGATTTTTTCATCAAAAACTGGACGAATTCGTTGCTGCCGCGCGGAATGACGAGGTCAACATAGTCTGGTAGACGGATGAGTTCGTAGACTGCCTGCCGATCGGTGGTATCAACGAATTGGATTGCGTCTGGTACACCTTCTGCGGTGGCGGTGTCGCTGAGTATGCGGGCAAGTGTCGCATTGGAGTGGATTGCCTCGGAACCGCCTCGGAGGATAACCCCGTTCCCAGATTTGATACAGAGCGCCGAGACTTCAACAGTCACATCGGGTCGAGATTCATATACTACGGCGACGACCCCGATAGGCACGCGGACTGTGCCAATCTTGAGACCGTTTGGACGTTCCCCCATACTGATGATTGCGCCGATCGGATCGGGGAGTGCAGCGACTTGGCGGAGATTGTCTACCATCCGTTCAATTTTTTTATCGTCCAATAGGAGGCGTTGCATGAGAGGTGCAGCGAGACCCGTTTTTTCGCCATTGTCGAGATCAATGCGATTTGCCGCCTGAATTTTATCTTTGGAATTCTGTAGGCTTTCTGCCATTGCTAAAAGCGCGTGATTTCGTACGTCGGCGGAACTTCGTGATAAAATACGCATCGCCGATTTTGCTTTTTTCGCTTGTGATTGGATCAGTTCTTGAATGTTTTCGTTCATAGTGTTCCTTTGAAAACTTGTGCGATCAATAAATTGTCGGTGGAAATAAGCATGAGTATTATAGCATGTCGTTTGGAAAATTTTCAAGGGGGTTTAAAAAGATGTCGGTAATCGGCAGTCAGTTATCAGTAGCCGGTTGTCAGTAGGGAGGTTCTCAACCATGATTAAGTCCAGCGGATATACGCATAGGTCTGGGGAACCCTGTAGAAAAATCGTTGAGAATTTCGTATTTTTCCTTACTTGGCGAGGTTGGAAACCTCGCCAGCGAAGGCTCAGCACTTTGTTCACGGGATCAGTCGAGCAGCACCAAGTTATCCCGATGTATGATTTCGTCGTAATCGCGGTAGCCGAGGATGTTTTCAATGTCTTTGGTATGTTTGCCAGCAAGTTTGGCAGTGTCTACGGCGTTGTAGTTCACCAAACCGCGTGCGAACTCCACGCCGTTTTCGGTGAGGCATGAAACGGTATCGCTGTAGTCGAAATTGCCTTCAACGCGTCGGATGCCTGCAGGTAGTAGGCTTTTACCACCTTGCACAAGTGCGTCGCGTGCGCCGCTATCTACAATGAGTCTGCCTTTCGGAGGACGGGAATAGGCGATCCACCGCTTTCGTCCAGAGATACGGGCTTGGGGTAGGAACAGCGTTCCGAGCAGCTCACCTTTTAAGAGTCTTGTGACAACGAGAGGCTCTCGTCCGTGCGCCATCACCATCATCTCTCCAGAACTGGTGACGATTTCCGCGGCTCGCAACTTTGTTACCATCCCGCCAGTCCCACTCGTTGTACCAGCTGTCCCAGCGGCTTGCCAGATTTCATCTGAAATAGTGGTAACAGTGTGAATCAATTCTGAGTTAGGATTGCGCCTTGGGTCTGCGGTGTAGAAGCCTGCCTGATCGGAGAGGATAACGAGGAGTTGTGCTTGGGCGAGGTTTGTCACGTAGGCAGAGAGGGTATCGTTATCGCCGACCTTGATTTCGTCGACTGCGACGGTGTCGTTTTCGTTGATGATAGGGATCACGCCGAAATGAAGGAGGGCACGCATCGTGTCGTTCATGCGGGTGTAGCGTTCTCGGTTTGAGAAATCGTCGCGTGTGAGCAGCATGCTCGCGGCGCGTTGTCCATAGTTTGAAAACCGATCCTCGTAAGCTGCCATCAATCGTATCTGACCTACGGCAGCAGCAGCTTGTAGATGTGGTAGCGTATTCGGACGCTGCTTCAGACCGAGTTGGGGCCAGCCTGCTGCGATTGCGCCTGACGTAACAAGGATAACCTCCACACCGTTTTGTTTGACGAGTGCTAAATCGTGGACTAACCCATCAAGCGCGGCTTCATTGAGATGCGCCCCTTCTGAAATGGTGCTGCTGCCAACCTTTACGACAACACGTTGCACGCCCGATAAGCAGGCGCGTTGTTCAGTTGGATTGTATCGCTTTTGGGCTATAGGTGAACTCGAATTCATCGATCTGGACTGTGTCTCCTTCCACCGCCCCTGCGCGGGCGAGTGCATTCATTACTCCCATATTTTTCAATTTCCGATACAACAGAATTAGTGCCTGTTCGTTTTCCATATCGGTCATGAGGACGGCACGGCGCGGTTCTGCACCGGTGACAAGAAATCCTTTTTCGGTTTCAATGAGTGCAAACCGTGCTGATGGTTCCGGTGGCAATTCTTGTTCAAACGTGATCGTTGTCTCTGCTTCCTTTCGGGCGCGTGTTTCTAAGTATTGTAAGGAACGGTATGCTTGCTGCATGAGCGAGTTCACGCCGTCGCCGGTAATTGCAGAGATAGGGAAGGTTTTCCGGTTACCGAAGTATTCCTGCACACGCGTCAGATTCGCCTTCGCTTCAGGCATATCTATCTTATTTACGGCAATGATTTGTGGCAGCTTCGTTAGCAGTTCGTTATAATGACCCAATTCGAGGTTGAGTTGTTCGTAGTCTTTAATCGGGTCGCGTCCATCCGTGGCACTTAGGTCGATGACATGAATGAGCATTTTGGTGCGCTCGATGTGCCGCAAGAATTGGTGTCCTAAACCTGCTCCTTTATGCGCGCCTTCTATTAGTCCCGGGATGTCCGCGAGAACGAAATTCTGTTCACGATTAATGCGGACGACCCCTAAATTCGGACGGAGCGTGGTGAACGGATACGCTGCTATTTTCGGTGTTGCGGCAGAGGTTCGCGCCAAAAGTGTTGATTTACCGGCGTTCGGATAACCGACTAACCCGATATCAGCGATGAGTTTGACTTCGAGGCTAATCTCGCGTTTTTCTCCGGGTTCGCCTTTCTCAGCGACGCGCGGTGCTTGGAAGGTGCTACTCTTAAAGCGAGCATTCCCCTTACCTCCGATACCGCCACGTGCTACGACGACGGACTGGTCAGGTGCTGTTAGATCCGCAAGCAGTTCCGATGTGTCGAAGTCTCTGATGATGGTGCCAGCGGGAACTTTAACAACGCAGTCTACGCCATCAGCACCGTCTCGCTGTTTGCCGGTGCCGTGTCCACCGTTGTCGGCGACTTGGCGCGGGTTATGGTGTAGGTCAATTAGCGTGCTCATCCCGAGCGTAGCGATGAGAATGATATTCCCGCCGTTCCCACCGTCTCCACCATCGGGACCGCCGCGAGGGACGAATTTCTCTCGGCGGAAACTGATGCATCCGTTTCCACCGTTACCCGCTTTGACCTGAATTCTTGCAGTATCCATAGGCACCACATTTCAGAAAACATAACTCCGAATTTCTTTCCTGTTTTACTCCGGAGGCTGATTTCTTTGGCTGGTATGATTTCGGTCATTTTGTGCGATATTAACGGCTGCGTTGAGGGTGTACGTATCGTTAAGATAGGAATAAGGTAAATCCCACGTCACTGTAACCGTTATTGTCGTCTGATTTGTTCTAATACGGAACTGAGCGGAGTACTCTGATCCATCAGTGCAAGGTTTATCGTCTTGTTCGTCGCAAGGTGCAGAAGTTTGTACGCCTACTGTTTTCTCGCTGTGACTTGGGGTGAGCGTGAACCCGGCGGGCACTCCCGTACCTTCTACGAACCCGGGCGGGACTTTATAGCCTGCGGGGTAGTATATCCATACTAACCATTTGTCTCCTGCTATGGGATTCTTGGTATCGTAGTAGTAGTGTGATTGTATGTCTGGATCGCCAACAACGTTGTTTCCACCACCATTGTTGTTATTTCCGCCACCGCCGTTGTTTCCGTTGCCATCGCCGTTGTTATTGCCACCATTGGAAGGAGGAGGTGGTGGTGGCTGCTGGGTTCCGCCGCCGTTGTTATTATTGCCACCCCCACTCGGTGGAGGTGGAGGAGTATCTGGTTGTTGTGTTCCGCCACCACCATTGGACCGTGGACCGCTGCCATCATCGGGTTGTTGCGTACCATCATCGGGTTGCTGTGTGTCACCGCCGCCATCGGTAGTGCCACCTCCATCGTCATCAGAACCGCCACCTGGTGGTTGACCGTCTTCTCCTGGACCTCTCACTTGTGTCATCATCTCGGTAGTGTCCATCACCCTTTCTGCACGCATAATTTTCACCCCTTCATGATAGAACACATAAATGAGTTTCCTTGGATGGATGTGGATGACAGGTCTACTGTCGTCTTCCGTTTCCGGTATAAGTGTTATGCAAGCTGATTCATGTCCACTCAGGAGGCAGGCAGAATCTTCACCTATCGTAATATATCGGTCAACATCTTCGGCTGTCAGCATTGAACCTGTATAAGGCATGTCGGAACAACCGACTATGCTGAAGAGTGTAATTAGGATGCCACCTATTAATCTTAACGATAAAGGTTCGGTTTTCGTTACCGCTTCAAAACCGACTTCTGTGATTACCTCCGTGAGATTGGTATCAGTAATGCGCGATGCATCAAAGCGGATAACCGCCTCACCTTTACGCAGATTCACCTTTACATGTTGGACCCCGTCAAGTGTTGTCAATGCGTCTGTCACGGTTTTGACGCAGTGTTGACAACACATACCCTTTACTTCTAATCTTACTTTTGCCATGATGTTACTCCTTCGTAGCGGCTATTGTAGCGGTTGCAATTGGAGGGAACTGGTGCCTTCATTCGATGCTACACTATCTGCGTTGATGTAGAATGTTGCGGTATGCTCAGGGACTAATCCGTCCACTTGAATCGTTATCTCTGGTGCTTCCGTTTCAATGGAGAATTGAACGATACGGCTGCCGTCAAGTCCGTCGATTTGCGTAAAGTTCTTAATCTCAAGGTCTTTTTGCTTGTCGGTTCCTATCTTCATTCCTTCGACAATTCTGATGTCAAGTCCGCTGGTTTCAGGTGTTGTTCCACGATCTTCTTCGGGGAATGCATCTGGGTAGTATATCTGGATGGTCCAGTCTCTGAGGAGATTGCCGTTGATGCCGTTGCCGTCTTGTGTGCCGCCATTTGCTGTGAGTTGGTCCGTCAATTCTTGTGTGATCGCGGTGGTGTCCATTACCCTTTCTGCCCGCAAAATGGGTTTTTCTTCATAGTAGAACATATAAATGAGACTGGTTGGGTGAACGTGGACAATGGGGATGTTGCCGTCTGCACCGTCTCTTTTTTCAGGCACGACTTTTATACAAATGGAATCAAAACCGTCTTGTAAACAGACTGTATCTTCACCAAGTGAGTTAAGATACCGGTCTACGTCATCAACTGTCAGCATCGGGCCGGTATAAGGGACATCGGTACAGCCGATTAGGCTGAAAAGCACGATTAAGATTGCGCCGATTGATTTTAAGGATAGAGGTTTGGTTTTCGCTACCGCTTCAAAACCTGCTTCCGTTATTGCTTCTGTGAGGTTAGTAGTGGTAGCGCGCGAAGCATCAAAATGTACAACCGCCTCGCCTTTGCGGAGGTTGACCTTCGCGCGCTGAACACCTTCAAGTGCTGTCAATGCGTCTGTCACGGTTTGGACGCAGTGTTGACAGGACATACCATTTATTTCTAATGTTGTTTTCGCCATAATGTTATTCCTTTGTTAGAGAACTGTGCCCGCATGAGGGACATGTTGGGATAGCGGTGCGGATTAGTAGACCGCAACTGAGACAGATGCGTTGTGCTTGGAAGAGTCGTCTGGGATATGTATTGCCGGATTTGTCCGTTTCCGTATAGCCAAAATAGTGTATTAACACAACTATAAACACCGGAAGCGAAAAAAAAAGTCCAGTAATAACGAGTTCCATCTTTTATTTTTCCTTGTGTTGCGTCTAAAGTACAGGCATAGGCTAAGTTTATCAGGGTGCAATTTGATACCTAAGTTGTAACTGGAACGAAAACAGGATTAAATCGGAAAAGTCATATCAAACTTATTTGATTATTCACCTAATCAGCAACACCTAATATCCTGATAGGATATTTTATGTAATAGTAGCAAGTTTCGTGCCAACACTTTAATGAAAGCATACTTATGTCAAAACCATTGCTGAAATCCCGATATATTTTGATTGTGTTGTGTCTAAAAACACAAACGCATACTGGGTTTATTAAAATAAGTGAGAAGGTTCACTTATTTCTAAAGGACTATTGTTACCGGAGAAACACCGTCTATTTGAAATCCGCCTTCTATTGTGAGTATGCAAGAATTGCATAGATATCTGCAAAAATTGTATGAGACGCCCAAAAATTGCGGTATTAGATCAAAAAATTGTTAAGTTGTATGACTTGGACAGTTGAAGATTATGTCGGTCGTGTAGATGGGTTCATCCAGTTTTGTATGTTATACTTTATTGGGTATTCCTTTTACCTTTTACCAAGAAATTGCGACCGCATGAAGGACAAGTTGATGTTTTAGTGTGGATTGCCAAGCCACACTCTGGACAAATGCGTTTCGTCCGAAAGCGTTCCACGAGGCGAGACACGATGACAATTCCCAAAAAAAGAGTGATGAGAAATGTTACTTCCCAAAAACCGATAGACACGCTTTCAACCTCCGGTGCTTTCTACACTTCAATATGGAAAATCTGCAAGTTACACCTTCAGATCCCGTAAGGTAGAGAGGTTTACCTCGTGCATCGTTTTCATCTGTGGTGTTTCAATAATGAGTGGGGTTTCAGCAAATCGGGAATCGTTGAGGATATACGCAAATGCGGTTGTACCGATATTGCCCTCACCGATGTGTTCATGACGATCCACGCGGCTTTGATATTCTGATTTCGCGTCATTGAGATGAAAAGCTTTTAAACGTGTTAGCCCGATGATGTTGTCGAACTGGTTAAAAGTCGCTTCGCAATCGGATTCGGTTCGCATGTCGTAGCCAGCTGCAAAGACGTGGCACGTATCCAAACAGACACCGAATCGATCTGGGTATTTTGACATGCCAATCACATCTCGCAGGTGTTCAAAACAGTAACCAAGATTTGTACCTTGCCCGGCAGTCGTTTCGAGGAGCGGCATGACATCGGGAGCCTCAGTATTTTCAAACACGGAATCGAAACTGTCGGTTAATTGCTGTAAACCGAATGTTTCCCCTTCGCCGAGGTGTGCGCCGAGGTGTGTGACGATGTAGCGGATACCGAGCCGCTGCGCGAGTTCCATCTGTTCACAGAACGCTTGGCGTGATTTCTCCAGTACATCTGGTTTTGGGGAAGCGAGATTGCTCAAGTGGATGTCATGAACAATTACCTCACCGAGTCCGACTTCTGACCATGCTGTAATAAATTTTTCGACTATCTCTGAGGTGGAAGGTTTTCCTTGCCATTGGTTGGGATTTCGCAAGAAAATTTGTATTGTGTCGCACTCGAGGTCGGTACCATTTTTGATGGCGTTGTGTATACCACCTGAAGTGGATACGTGTGCACCAAGAACCATATTTTTTATAACAAATTTCGGCTTGCGAGCTCACCTGATTGTGTGTGGCGAGTTTTGGGAACCTGTGAATCTCACCGAAATTGACATCTCCTTATACGGGGTTAATAAGAAAAAAGTTTGTCTTTCTGTGTCTATTATTAATTAATAATACTACAAACCGTGACCAAAATCAAATAAAAAACGTTTAATGTACGTTACATGGGGTTTTTATGCAAAATTTTCACTGTTTAATCGTGAAAATATAGTGAGGCACGAAAATTGTTGAATATGGCGCAGAAATTGTATAACATCCATCAAAAATTTCGACGTTGACGATTTGGTTTTCGGTGTCCGTTTTGGAACGGCATGTGATAATAAAATCCGCAGTTTCTTATACGCCCGCGTGGCATTATAGTAAAGTCCAAAAACATCTGAACACAATAGGGTTTGATACTTCACCGCCGCTGGCGAGGTTTTGTGGTGTACTCACCCAAATGCGATCTGCATTCCTAACCTCGCCAATTCCTTAGTGTCCATTTAATTGTAGGC
>JAKZUG010000524.1:0-4829 GCA_047516705.1 Candidatus Poribacteria bacterium
GGCTTGCGTTTTGGAAAGATAAAGGCGAAAAATATATTGGAAATTTCGGGAATTCAGACCCGAATATTGCACTTCTTTAGAAAGGTTGGCACGAAACTTGCTTACATAACAACTTGGTTCGGTTCCGATCTTATACACTAAATCCGTAAGCCGAACTCAGATTGTTATTTTCATAATCACTTGCAGTAGCATGCGATTAAAAGGGTTTTCCGTACGTTCTCGCTCTAACATTATTGAGCAAAACCCGCTAAATATCATAAGTTAAAAACACTCTTAAAAAGGTTTTTGGAGAAAAAAATGAGAAATTTTTTTGTTTTAGCAAGTCTCGCTATCGTAGTTTTAGGTCAAATAGGTTGTAGTTCTGACGAAGAACCGGTAGAACTTGAGATGCCTGTAACCGTTAGTGATGAAACGGAAATGGTTGAGACATTGCAGGTTGTTGAACAGGTTACACTCGAAAATATGTATGAATCAGAAGCGAGAAACCTGACGAGTGAGAATCCCCTTGAAATAATTACAGTGCTTGAAGGGACAAGCAAGGTCAAATTACAGGTCCGTTTTCGCGGCGTTCGAGACTTCGGATTCGGATTTCCGCTCTATGAATGTGAGTGGATAGATGATTCGGCTGAAGAATTGGGTGGAATTGCGCAAGGTATGTCTGGAACACCAGTAGGTCCCCCCGGACGTGTTATAGGTGCTCTTGCTTATGCCGATGCCTTTTCAAAGCCTCCGTATCGGTTCTGGGTGACTCCTATTGACGCTATGGAGGCTTCGATTGATCACCAGACACTTGGCGAAGTGTTGGACGGAACCACTGCACCTAATGCCCCCACAGCATTTACTGCTGCTTACGCACCTGTCAAAACACCCGTTATGGTTACCGGGATACAGCCTCACAGAATTCAGGAACTCGCTTCACATCTTACGAGTTCACGATTCCGATCCGTCGAATTGTTTGCTCATATTGGTGCAGCACCCACAGCACCGGGCGCAGGTTTTTCCGAAGAACTGACACCTGGGGATATGATAGGTGCTGCTCTTGTGACTGGCGATATTGTCAACTCTATTGGCTTTGGAACAGTGACGCAAACGTTTGGTGATCAATTTGTTGCCTTCGGTCATTCAATGTTTGGTGATGGAAAGGCAGCATTACCGGTCTACAGAGCAGTTGTAGACGGGATTGTCCCGAACTTACGGGTCTCGTATAAATCGGTATCCGTTTCTGGCGATCCTATCGGCACGATAACCAAGGACCTCACACCCGCAATTGTCGGAGAGCTTGGAACGCTGCCTGAAATGATACCGGTGAGTGTCTCTTATCATCCCGCCAATCGGGACGCTGCAGTCGAAAAACATCACGAGGTAGCGTATGGCCAAGAATGGATCATCCCAGTAGTTGCTGCGTTGACACTTGATGCTGTCCGTATGGAGACAAATCCAGGGACATTGAGTGGAGAGGTCACACTTGAATTTCAAGAGACCGATACCGTCTTTACAGAATCGTTTTGGAGTGTATCTTCAGACCCGTTTTTTGACGTGTTTCTAAGAGTTAGTTCTGTTGTGTCCGCGTTTACAGATCTACTTACAAATTCTGCGGGCAAAGCGACGTTGAAAGAGGTGTCAATCACTATTGCCGACAAACCTCAGATTCACAGCGCAGTAATTGAGGACGTGCGTATGCCTGATGAAATTAAAAAAGGCACGTCTGCTACATTTTCAATTGTGTTAGTCCCACATTGGAGTTCTGCTGGAGAGGAACGCACGATTGAAAAAGAGATCACGCTGGATATTCCTGCAGATTTTCCTGCTGGTGGTGCCAGTCTCGAAATTTCTGGAAGACGCTCGTTCAGTTTTGCGGGCGATCTTTTCTTCTTCGATTTTGATGGCTTTGAATCTGAAAACAATGTTCCAAAAAGCCTGGACGAATTGATTGAGCAGATGGAAGACAGCCAGAACGATCCAGGTGTAATTGAAGTAAAACTGACATCTCCTGATTATTTTGGTAGAGACATAGTGGAAGAAGTGAACCTTGATGGCTTTATCGTAACCGGTTCCAAATTCAAAGGCATCGTGATTCAAGAATAGTAGATGTGACTGGTAAGTGTATACCAACCTTCAACGGCAGGTGGCATCTGTTCACCTGCCGTTAATCTTTTAAATCAACCAATAATTCACGAGATCTTTAACGAGTGCGAGAAGTTTTTGGTATTATGTGAGCCAAGTTGCCACCTACAAATAGCATTGTATTTGGTTCCCCAGCAGGGCGACATGTGTATAACGGGTTTCAGACCAAATCTCTGACAAAATATTTACACACCTCCCTCGTAGTTCAGAGTCATTCAGTTATCCCACAGGATCAATATTTAGATTTCCCAGAACCTCGTGTAGGAGCGATCTCCGAATCGCGACGGAACCCCAATAAAATTGACGAAAACCGAAAACTGAATGGCTCTGCTCGTAGTTAGATTTTCCTTGACATCTGATCCCTTGTTGTGATACGCTAATTCAGTGAAGTGTCTTTTTTGTATTGTGTTAAATTGCGATAAAAAATTACCGAATGGAGTCTGGATATACGTGTGCAGACCAATTTGCAGTTATGGAAAATTTATCTTGATACCTGTTGTTTGAACAGGCTTTTTGATCCGCCAACGCAAGGACGGGTTATTGAAGAAGCCAAAGCTACTAATCAGGTCCTCACTTATTGTTTTAGTGGGCACTGGCATTGGGTCTCCAGTAGAGTTGTAACAGATGAAGTTGAACAGACCCCGGATTTGAGCAGACGCACCCAAATCAAAAACTTGCTAACTCTTGCACACCAGATTGTTTCTATCGGAAAAATGGAAATATCAAGAGGGCTACAACTTGAATCGCTGGGTTTTAAGGAGCACGATGCTTTACATCTTGCCTGCGCTGAAAGTGGCGAGGCAGACATCTTTCTAACAACCGATGATAGGCTCCACAGCAGAGCGCAACGCTATCATGAACGACTTCACGTCCGCGTCGAAAACCCTGAAATATGGTTACGCGAGGTAACAGAAAATGGACATCTTAAAGATGACTGATCTTGAAATTTATGAAATAGGTCTGAAAGAATTGACGTTGCAACTCGGTACTGCCGAGAAGATGCGGTTCCTCCAGCAATGTAAGCCGAGTGACTACGATTATACTGCCGAGCGGCATAAATGGCTGGTAAATCAGCCTGACATCCCTACAATCGTCAAACAGATCCAACAAAGAGAGACGGAACAAGAAACAGAAGAACGCATCAAAGCCGAAAGAATCGCCACATGGAGAGACGGCTTATTGGAACTCACAGATATTGAAATCTATGAACTCGGGCTTAAAGTCCTTGCGGATAGACTTGGTGCTTACGGATTATTGAGGTTTATCACGCAGCATTTCAAACACCTCAACAGTGATCAGCATATCGATCAGTCCCAACAGTCTTTGCCGGATAGCAATGCTAGTACGATACCAAACCAACAGATAGGAGACACCGATCCGCGTGATTAATTGGGTTTCTTAATTTCTAAACCTCTTGACGCGAAAAAGAAGGAAACGCTCAGAGTGCTTTGATGGACGAGCAACGATGAAACAGAATGAATTTCCTCCCGGTTGGGATGAGGAACGTGTACGGAGCGTCATTGCATATTACGAAAATCAGACGGAAGATGAAGCTGTTGCGGAGGATGAGGCTGGGTCGCAGGAAGAAGCTGTTACGCTGATGGAAATCCCTACGGAATTAGTACCTGTCGTCCTTGAACTGATTTCCAAGCACGCAATGAAACAAGTAGGCTAACTCAAGCGAGAACGAATCCCACAGAAAAACCCTCGGTAATAAAAAAATAAAAACACGTCACATTCTTATGTACCGCTTAACATCTGCACGTCACTAGGATATTTAAGATGTCCACTGCACACAGGCATAGGGAACAAATTGCGTAATGAACACACTACAAATAACGGATAGTAAACTTTATGAAATGAGCATTAAAGCCCTCACTAAGTTTACTGACTTTGAGCAGAGGAACGATATTCAGTTGCCGAAAGACATCGTGGCAATGCTGACGTAACAGTAGGTATGATTCCTGATTCATCAATTTTGGGGAATCTATAGTAAGGAAGCGCATGCTGGCACAAACTATTTCCGACATCATACAATGCAGGCAAACAATTGAAAATCATAAGTTTGACGAAACTGCGACTAAACAATACATTGTTCTCCCTATTCTCAGATCTTTGGATTGGAAAGATGACAATTTGTATACTTTAGAGGTTTTCCCAGAAAAGAGGGTCGGCGATGGAAAAGTTGACTATGCTTTGCAGCATGATCAAACCTCTTTGGTATTCGTTGAGTGTAAACGTTGGGGCGCAAGCATTGAGAAATATCAAGCACAAATTTGCCAGTACGCTTTTCAAGCAGGAATAGAAATAGCTGTTATCACCAACGGGAAAATATGGGACTTCTACCTACCTAATCTAACAAGTACGCCTGACAGAAGGATTATTCCATGGGAAGACAGGATTTTCTGTTCCATTGATCTCGAAATACAGCAGGAAGCAGTATCCGACTTTCAAAAATATCTCTCCAAGTCTAATGTTGAGCAGGGGAAAGCAAAGGCGGAAGCACAAGAAGCTTTTCAACCCCGATTGTCTGATACTCCTTCACCACGACGGAATTATGGGCTACCGATTCTGAGAGCCTTGGAAAGTCTTGGGGGATCTGGAGCAACCCACCAAGTACTAGATCTGGTCTATCAATTCATGGATGCGGCTAACGAGCTGCGAGAAATAGATAAATCCCGCCGTTCGGACGGTCAGCTTTATTG
>JAKZUG010000525.1:0-7074 GCA_047516705.1 Candidatus Poribacteria bacterium
CTTGAAGTATGCAGGTGAATACAAATCGCTAAACGTATTCACTATATATTCTAGACGTGTTCTAATAACTTCATAATGTATAGATGTTCCGTTATATATTAAAACCAATAAATCTTTTCTAAAAGCAATTCTATAATCATGTTCATTAGAAAAAAATTCAAACACTCTATTGCCGGTATCTTCTGCCCTCTCTGTATGAAACTCTGGATACCCTTCCTGTCTGACATGTTCTTGAAAAACAACTGGTAACTCATGTTCTATTCTTAAAATATCAGGAAATGCAATACTAAAACCAAAGCCAGACTGAATATTGTTTTTATATTTAGTTATTTCAAACTCTGCAATCTCCATGCTTATATCTCCAAATTATATTGATCGGTATTTAAGTTGGTGTTTTATTATGCCAATCACCAAAAGCAAATACATTGTATCATAACTGACATTTTTTGTCAAATTAAATATTTCCCACTTGTCTTAACTTTTCTAATTTTTGGTCTAAATAAACGTTGGCACTTCAACTTATGGTACGCCGCAAAACCGCACCTACCATCTTACTACTCACCATTTCTAACTTGAGACCTTCTTCCAGAGTTCGTCAGGGAGCGTTTCTTTAACATTCACGATTTGTGTTGTCATGACCGGCAGCTCCAACTTCTCAAAAATATCGTGCCATCGCTCTGGCTGCCCTTCTTCAACGTAAACAGGTATAAACCCTAAATTCAGATAAGTTTTAACGGCAGGAATGCGAAAATCGTCAGTGTCGAGCATAGAACATTTGAATCCGTTGTCACGGAAGTAAGAGAGAACAGCGAGTGAGACCCATTTTCCGAGTTTGTGTCCGGTGTGTTCAGCGACAACGCCTACCATGTGCACGTATCCGACATCCTTTTCATCTACAGATTGCCGCCAAGCACAAGCAGTTCCGACAGGAACATCACGATGTGTTGCAAAGTAGAGTCCATCGGGAACAAAAACATCTCTGCCCGTAATCTCGTTCTCCGTGTCTTGTGCAGTACGTTCCCTGCCCCCGAACGAATCACTGATGATACGCGCCCAGTGCACTTCATCCCCTTTGCGATAGGTGCGCATACCGTAGCCTGCTGGCAATATTAGTTCTGGTAAATCTTTCAAATTAGGACGTACCATTCTCAGCTGTCGTGGCATCTGCTTTTCCTTTTAGGTGCTACTCTTGCGTTCGCAATAGACTTGCTGGTACTGTCATTATACCACATATTGAAAATTCATAGGCGCATTTATAGTAGATTTTGCAACTACTGACACACAGCAAACCGGGGTCCCCATCGTCTATTTCATTTCTATAATTCACTATAAAACAACTTACTACTGCAATGCCGCAGCAACCAGGACGAGATCCTGGATATTGACGACACCATCCGCGTTGACATCCGCCTCATTTTCGCCCACCTGTCCAAGACTTGCAGAGACTAATACCAAATCCTGAATGTTTACCACACCATCTCCGTTGACATCTTCGGCAGTTCGCAAGGGTGTTACCGTATCAAGGGTAGCAGTGGCAGTAAAACTCACCGCGGCTTCAAACCCTTCGGCAATCACAGCGATTTTGTTGGTACCCGGGTCGGGTCCCAGCGTCAGGGTTGTTTGCGCTTTTCCAGTGGCATTGGTTGTAGCAGTTGTGTCACTGAGGGTCCCCCCACCTTCGTAGACAACAAATCTGATAGATACCCTTGACATCGGTTTATCTTCCACATCCAATGTTTGCACGAGGAACGGGGTTGGCAACACCGTACCAGGCTTGCCTGTCTGACCTTCACCGGAGATTTTTACAAGAATCGGTGTCCAGCGCTCGTCAAACCATACCTCCACCTCTCTCGCTTGCATGGCGGGAATATGCGTGTGGCGCGAGGCGGAATCCAACGGGTTACCGTAAAGATACACGGTTCGCAGATTAGGGAGTTCTGTTAGGGGCGACACATCTGAAATACTGTTGTTGTCAAGCAGCAGCTCTTTGAGGTTCGGAAGATCGGGTAAAGATACTTCCGTAAGCGCATTGTCACGAAGATCCATAATTTCCAGGCTTGTGAGACCCGACAGAGACACCTCCGTAAGCGCATTGTTGGAAAGAGACAGATCTGTCAGACTTGGGAGGAACGACAGAGATACCTTTGTGAGGGCACTATCGCGAAGAGTCAGCTCTGTCAGGCTTAGGAGTCTCGACAGAGACACCTCTGTGAGGGAGGCTTTGTCTGTTGAAGTTCCGTAACCTGACTCATTGGTAATAGTCAGGTCTGTCAGATTTCGGAATCCTGACAGAGACACCTTTGTGAGGGGATTGTCGGAAAGATCCAGCCTTGTCAGGCTTGGGTATATGATTGGGAGTTCCAATAGAGACAAATCCAGAGACACCTCTGTGAGGGCGTTGTTGGAAAGATCTAGCCTTGTCAGGCCTAGGAGACCCGATAGAGACGACACATCTGAAATACTGTTGTTCTCAAGATTCAGGGTTGTCAGGTTTGCGAGATACGATAGAGGCGAGACATCTGAAATAGCGTTGTTCTCAAGACTCAGGGTTGTCAGGTTTGCGAGACCCGATAAAAACGACACATCTGAAATACTGTTGTTTCGAAGATTCAGGGTTGTCAGGTATTGGAGAGCTAATAGAGGCGAGACATCTGAAATAGCGTTGTTCTCAAGATTCAGGGTTGTCAGGTTTGCGAGACCCGATAAAAACGACACATCTGAAATAGCACAGTTCTGAAAGTCCAACAATGTCAGGTTTGGGAGACCCGATAGTGATACCTTCGTAAGTACATTGTCGCTAAGGCGAAGCCTTTCCAGGTCTGGAATATCCGATAGGGATACCTCTGTAAATACATTGGAGCCAAAACCAATAAGGGAGGCTTCTAGGTTTGGAAGACCTGATAGAGATAATTTTGAAATAGTGTTGCGGCTAAGTATCAGCCTTTTCAGGTTTGAAAGACCCGATAGAGATACCTCCGAAAGCGTATGGTTTTCAAGCTCCAAACTCCTTAGGTTTGGAAGACCCGATAGAGATACCTCCGAAAGAGGATTATTATCAATATCCAGTTCTATCAGGTTTGTGAGTCCTGAGAGGGCTGACACGTTTGAGATGGCGTTGTCTGAAAGATCCAGTTTTATCAGGTTTGTGAGTCCTGAGAGGGCTGACACGTTTGAGATGGCGTTGTCTGAAAGAATTAGTGTTGTCAGATTGACTGCATGTCCAAGATCTTTGAGGGATCTTATACCGGAGGAGTTGGCAGAAAGTTGTGTTACTTTTAGTATCGTCTCCTGTGTGATTGGCTCCTCCAAACCGAGACCATTTTGCAATCGTACTAAACGTGCTAAATTTGGGTCCGGTATTAGCCCGGGTATACGCTTTGTATTGCTGGGATCTGGTGGAACGTCAATTTTCACTGAGGAAGTTGTTTCCCCGAAATCCAGATCGAAGGTGTTTTCCGGAATAATAGGAACTCGCTTTTCTGCTGACTGATTATCATAACTCCATATCTCGATACCTCTCAGAACTGCAATCTTCATATAAGCATTATTGCTGGCAACAAAATCCAGTGGACATCTGAACTCTTCATCGTAGCGGCTCTGGATATGATACGTCCCCTCAGTCGGATCAAAGCCAGGGGCCCGGACAGCCCCGCTTTCGTGCGTTACAGCAGTACCATTTACGATAATGGCTTTACCACGCAAGCTTAGCTCATAGTCTACCGCCCCTTTCAGGAAGATACCAGCCTTCAGATAGTCGCTGAGATTATCAACAAAAATCTTTGCGGCAGCTGGTAAGTCGCCGTCGTAGCCCGACAGGATCGCGTTGGCGACAATGGGGACAACTTCGACAGCACTCAAACGCTTATCTATCCCTCCACCACGAATGCCCATTAGAAAGCCACGCCAGCTATCATTGCTTGGAAAAAACGTATTGGAACGCCTCAGACGAAGGGAGTGAATCTCATTAATCTCGGTAGATATGTTCAAATCCATATTGATGTCTAATTCGGGTATCTTCACCTTGTGCTTGATGTGAATGCTCTCATCTTCTTCAAAAAACGCTTCCGGCAGCGGGACGATGAAGTCCATGACGAGGGATCCTTTCAATCCTAGACTGCCGTTGCTACTGAGATGTCCACCGTCAGTACCGCGCACCTGAATTGTTCTATTGCCTTCATGAAAGAAAATTTCTCCGACGAGCTTCGCGGTTACGCTCGGACTGGAAGCCACCTTGTACTCAAGACCGAAGACACCGTCTCCGAGCGAAATTATTTCTTGTCGGGTCAATCTGTTATCAAAAGGTTTGAATTCAGCGCGGTAGGTTACGGGTATAACCTTTTGGGAATTAACAATAGGTGGGTAACTTAACAGGAATCCCAGTATTAAGATGTAAATGATACTTTTAAAGTGCTTCATCTATCTATTATCCTCCATGACACAGATGTTCATCTGCTCTCCGGCTCGGCAAAAATTTCGGGTGAGAGCCCGGTGTTGACCTCGTAATTCATGATGCGATTGATCAAGATCTGTTTGGATTGAGGAAAGAAAGTCCGGGTTTCAATCGGCAGATGTCTGCCTCGGTTTCCAAGCGGATATTTAAATTGCGTCCTCGCCAATTCAATGGATTTGATAAAGAGGGTGAGTTGCACCACTCGCCAATTCCGAGGCGATATCCAGAGAAGTGCCTTATCCCCAGGTTTATCGGGATCAGTGAATTCCAACACATGGCACTTCTCTCCGAGTAGAAACGCGCTGTCTTTCAGCTGCATCTCAAGGTTTCTGAGATGTCCAATGGTGCTTAGTAACTCAATTCGGAATATGCCGCGACCGGAACTTCCAATTTCCTGAACGACATGTTCATTGGGTTTGCGAAAAAAGAGGTTGAAGGCGACACGTGGCGGTTGGTGTTCAAAAATACTTCCTGAGACCTCCATAGAGTCAGCTTTGTAAGTGTGAACAACCGCGGCGTAATCTTCAACGTCTTCATAAACTTCCAAGACGTTATCCATCACGGTTTGTGCGGTGAGTGCTGATGCGTTAGGGACCACAACAGCAGTAAAGAGAAGGCTCATCACCGCGAGAAGATTGTTGTAGTGAGGTTTCCATCCTAATGCTATACCCAAATAACAACTCATAACGGTGTACTCCTTTTGGATCACAATAGATTCCGTTTTCGTGGCATAGCGGCTATTTTGGCATGATCGCCCCATTTTGTCAATTTTTTTATCCAAAGTTTATGACAAAACATTCACATACCCCTAAAAATTCCTCCAAAAACCTTTGCAATATTTTTCAAAAGTGCTATAATTGAGAACCGATCATTCGTGGAAGAAATAAGGACTCACAATAAAGGCGGAGAATAGGTGAAACGTCAGGGCAAAAGAAACCTCAATATTGTGCTTGTCGGTTTTATGGGAACTGGGAAAACCTCTATAGGTAGGCGACTATCCGCGCAACTCCGGATGCGGTATGTGGATACAGACGACATCATTGAACGAGATAGCGGGCGGCGTATCAGTAACATCTTTGCGGAAGATGGAGAACCAGCCTTTCGAGAACTGGAAAGCGAAGCGGTCCGTAAAGTGTCAAAACTGTATAACTACGTTATCTCTACAGGGGGCGGTGTTGTTTTGAATGAAGCCAATATGGTAGAACTCAAGCGTAACGGTATTGTTTTCTGCCTAACAGCAACAGCAGAGGAGATCTACCAACGGATTCGACATCAGTCACACCGGCCGCTGCTTCAAACCCCCGATCCGCTAGCGAAGATTATATCTATGCTGGAAGAACGGCACCCCTATTATGCAGAAGCTGACTATATGGTGGAAACAACGGGACGCTCGTTCGGAGAGGTCATGGCGTATATCAAACGGGTATTTACGAAAAGCATTAGGGATCCAAAATGACGAAAACTTTACGCGTGGAACTCGGAGCGGACAGTTATCCCATTGTTGTCGGAACGGGACTCCTGAACCGAGTTGAAGAGCTTCTCACCCCGCATATAAAATCAAATAAGGTGCTTATCGTTTCGGACTCGTTTGTTAAAGCGCGGTACATGCCCGTCGTTCGCCAAAGCCTTACCGATGCTGGATTTAACGTAAACACAATTGAAATCCCTGCCGGTGAAGAAAGCAAATCGCTGGCGCAGTTCTCACGGATACAGGATAGTTTGGTTGCGCATCAACTCGACCGTGGTTCAACGCTCATTGCGCTCGGTGGCGGTGTCATCGGTGATTTAGCGGGTTTTGCGGCGGCAGTGTACATGCGCGGTATCGCTTACGTCCAGATTCCAACAACATTACAGGCACAAGTTGATGCGAGTGTCGGTGGTAAGACTGCGATTAATCACCCGAAGGGCAAGAATCTCATTGGCGCGTTTCACCAACCAAAACTGGTACTCATCGACGTAGATACACTCAAAACTTTACCGCAACGCGACATCCGATCAGGACTTATCGAAGTTATCAAAATGGGTGTTATCCGCGATGAACCGCTATTTGAGATGGTTGAGGAAAAACTGGACACTATTCTAAATTTAGATGACGCAATGCTGATTGAGATGATCTCAAGTGCGTGTGTTAACAAGGCGGAAGTCGTCGCGAAAGATGAAAAAGAGAGCGGGTTGCGGATGGTGCTTAATTATGGACATACCTTTGGCCACGCGCTTGAGGCACTGACGCATTACAACAGATACCGGCACGGCGAAGCGATCTCTATCGGTATGAACTGTGCAGCGAAATTGGCGGTTAATCTGGAGATATTCTCTGAAACCGATTTTCAACGACAACGCGCCCTTCTAAACCGTGCGAAATTGCCACTCACTTTTCCACCCGACCTTACCCCAGAAGCGATATGTGATGCTATGTATTTAGACAAAAAGACATTTGGCGGCAAGCTCCGTCTTATCTTACCGACGCGTATTGGAGAAGTCGTCATCCGAAACGATGTAGACGATCAGCATGTTTTAGAAGCTATATCGCAATGTTTTTAATGGCTGTCGGAGACCATCAGTTATCGGCTATCAGCAGTGCTTGTAGTAGGTATGTAATATACAAGCACCACAACTCCTTAACC
>JAKZUG010000526.1:0-4531 GCA_047516705.1 Candidatus Poribacteria bacterium
CATCACACCCTGGTAACATCGCGCGGTTCGGACCCTCCGAAATGGTGTTTGGTGTCAACGGCGGGTACTTTGAAGCTGTCTATGGCGAGAACTATCCCGAAAAACATGAAACCGGAGACGGGCTTCCGGCGCGTCCGGTCTATGAACTCATCCCAGTAGGCGGCAGATTTGGAGAGAATGTCGAGCAGTTGACAGAGAAATGGGCGAGAGAGGAAATCGCTGAAGTGGAAAGGAGATTTTAAGATGAAAACGATTTGGACGCTGATGTGCGCACTGTGCTTTGTACCCGCGCTTGTATTCTACGGGTGCGATGTCCCTTACTCTGGCGGATTCGGACCCGGTGACTTGGATAGACTCCTCGAAGCACAAGGCGAGGATACGATCTGCTTAGCAGACGGGTTTGACACGGCGTGCATCAAGGTAATTACGGGACAGCGAGGGATACCTGGAGAATCGATTGTAGGACCGAGGGGCAGAGACGGCTTAACAATTATCACACTGCGGACGATTCAGAGCATCGTCTATGTGCTGCCTAAGACGCAGGCCGCTGAGTCTACAGAACTAACCGTCGAGATCGGGCAGCCTATCACAGCCGATATGGTTGAAATCGCACCGGAGCCGGAAAGCGTGGAAATAACACCGACAGCTGACGGTGGCACAGTTGAAATCGTGCCTAACCCGGAAGCAGATGAGACGACTGTAAAGGTCACGCCATCAGTACCGATTTTTCAGTATCCACAGGGTTTAGATGGTAACGAGATCTGGCATGTAATGTATCGCAACGATAGCGGTCAGGCGACGGTTTTTGTTTATCCGCGGTGTTTCAATAATCCGTATCATAATCCGCCGCGTCCGCCCTGTGCTGACGATTACGGTATCACTGAGGAAACATTTCTTGAGGTCTCAAAAGAGTTCTCTATTGAGTTGCAAGGCGATCGTGAGAGTGTGCGGTATCTGCTGGGGCTGGCATTAGCAGAAGACAACGCGAGCCTCGTGCATGTCGGCGGTGTTCAAGGTGTTGTAAATTGAGGCAACCGGAAGCGAGGGAAATACCCGTGAACGATTTTGAACAGCAATTAGTCGACAAAGTTCTCGAAAGCATTCAAGGGCTTGCACTCAAAGTCACCGAAGAGGTTGGCGAGATTCGTGGCGACATCAAAGCCATGACTCAGAAGAACGAGAGCGAACACAAAGCACTCCGCAGTGTTGTCGAGCGGAACATATCAATAGATACAGAACGGCTTAACAAGCACAGTGAGGAGATTGACGACCACAGCGAACGGCTTGCGAAGCTCGAGGAATGGAAAGAACAGTTCCAGAAGCAGATCGCTAACCGGATCGCTATTTCGCAGAGTATCGCGACTGTCGCAGCGGTTGTTATTGCGTTCCTACTGAGCAAATATCTATAAGGAGAATTCACGATGGAAGCTCTCAAAACGTGCATGCGCTATATCTTCATCCTCTCGATGACGATTCTCACCGGTGTGTTTGCCACGGATTGGTGGTTCACGCGGGATGGCGATCTACTCAATGATACACTCGTGGGTGTGATGATCGGTGCCCCGATCGGTTGGTTCGGCGCGTTCGTAGCTTTCTATACCACCGAGAAAATTAGTGAGATGACCAACAAGGAAAAAAACGATGGAAACGATCCAACACCGCCGGGCACGGATAATTAGCTCGCTCGCTGAGCATCTCGAAATGCTCAAAGCACCGCCAGAAGAATCCAGGTTCCCTATCCAGATCAAGACGGTTCAGAAACGGTTTATCCATTGGACAGCACTGGATCACCAGGGCGCGATTCCGGCGATCCTTTTGACGTATGGCGATAACGGCAGTGCGCCAGACTCAGATGTAGTCGGTTTCATTGATGAAGTCTTTCCTATTGCGGTGACCACTGTCATGAAAGAAGAGAGCGATTCCAAAGACTTGATAGATCAGGCGGCTGACATGCACTACTCGATCGGACAGATTCTCAATGCGAACCGGACGCTCGGCGTTGAGGGTGTCAATCCTGAGAAAACGCGGATTGCGAGTTGGCGGGGTAGCGAAGGTTCTATCTCTAAATTTGAGGTGATTAAATTTAGGGTGATTGTGGTGCATCGGTACCACGCTACAGAGAATGTTTAGAGAAATAGTTTTCAGTACGGATTACTGCGTAATCCTTTCAGTTATCAGTTGTCAGTTAACACATTGTGGTGCTTACCTTTCCTGTTACTGCCACAACAAACCTCTTTAACTGAGTACTGAAAGGGCGCAGCCCGTACTGAGTACTGACAACCATTAAAAAAGGAGTTACAACTCATGTATTTTCAGAAGACGAGACTTTGGTTCTGGGCAGCGACGCTTATCGCGCTTGCCCTGTTCTGCGGTGCTATCGCACATGCACAGTTAGCAGATTTAGACCTGTTAGAAGATGACGATCGTTCTCTCGGAATTGCGGTTACACGCGCACCGGATCCGACGAGTGGACATGACACAGAATCCCGATCGGGGATCCTGTTGCTTCCGGTCCGTATACGTCAACTCAATTTTGAAGGGGGCGCGGGCGCGTATTTCACACAGTCAATAGTGGGTGGCGAGTCGGCTTCCTCGCTCCAGTGGCGCGTCCAAGGTGGACCCCAATTCGGGTATCTCGGCTTACAGTTCTATGTCGAAGGGTTTTGGAAACAGGGCATCGATTATGCCGGCTTCTTCCGTGTCGGTGAGTTCGATCTCGGCAGTATCATTGTGTCTGGCGGGTTCGGTACATTAGTGCGAGCAGATACGCAGACGGAGCTCGGTGGTCCTGGTATTGAACGTAACGCTGCACCGGCAGGCGATCGGAAGGTCAAAGGCTTGCTACTCGCATCTGCGGAAGTGGATACCCCGATTTTTGAATCGCTGCGTATTCTCGGCACTGTGTTGCCCGGCTTTGATGGCGAGCATGATGTCGTCGTTGAGCCGCAAGCCACGTACTTGATCGGTGATATTAACATCGCGGTACTCGGTCGTTTCGGCTGGGAGCGCGGTGAAGTCACGAAGCGGTATACAGGCTTGCTGCAGGTACCATTTTAGAAGAGTTGTCAGTTATCAGTACTTAGTTGTAAGTAGGCGGGGTTTAGAAACCCCGCCATCCCAAATAGATGGCGACATCATCTCGTTCTAAAACCCAGAAAGAAATCGAAGAGTGGGAAAAGAAACTCAAAAACGGACTCAATAACAGATTTCTGAAAGATGGGGATCATATTGAGTATTGCGAACGCCTGCTTTTCAGAGCAAGGCTCGAACATGCTGGTTGCAACGTACTTCAGATAGAATATGAGGGAGACGACTAATGCGAATGCGATTATCTTGGACATTTCTTCTACTTATCTGTGTATCCCTATGTCTCGCGAGTGGGCCTGGTGATGAGGAACCGGTAGAAGAGCTGCCATCAGCGGAAAATGATGGAGGGTGGATCTACGGACGGATTGAATACGAGCATGACCTTCTCGCCCCGAACCTCTACTTTATGGAGCTGCTCGCACACCCGGAAGGGAAAGTCCCGATGGTTACTGGCGGGTACGCGTCTACCGATGTACATGTGATTGTCCGGTTGCGTGGGGTGGATGTGTATCGCTCACTGCACTCGCCAGACGAACGGCACCGTCCGCATATCTGGCGAGATCGCGAACGTGCCGGATGGAACGAAGCGATGCAGTATGTGTGGAACTTGACAGATCCGACGCATACGTTCCGGGTACACAATATGGAAGTTATCGACGAGGATAGGGTTATCGAGGCGGATATAGAGTTCTTCCTCGGCGGCGCGTGGCATAACCTTGCCATTGCCATGTTGAATGACGAACACGCGCGTCCGCTGCAGTCAGACGGTTCGACATGGGATCCCGGCAGTAAAGAGTACAGTCTGGAGAACCCGAACAATCCACGGTAAGATGTCGTGTTATGCTAATCTCCTATAAAGCAGAGCCATTCAGTTTTCGGTTTTTCGTCGTTTTTGTCGAAGAAGTCGCGATTCGGAGATCGCTCCTACAGCAGGTTTTGGAACATTCAGAAATTTCTCCTAAGGGAGAACTGAATGCCTCTGTCCTATAAAATAAGTTACATTGATAATATTCAAGGTTTATGGTAGAATCCTATCGAAGTGAAGAAATTTAAGCAACTTCATATTTGCTCCTTTGGGGTAAGTAACCATGAAACGCCCGGGACTTAATGTCCCTCGGGCGTTTTGTGGTTAACAATCTCACCTATCCCATCCGAACCGCTTGCGCCAGTTGAATATTGTTTTTTCGGAAACATTGACGATTTTGGCGGTGTGCTTGGATGCGTCCCCCTTACGCATCCCGGCAGCGCGGGCAGCGCGGTACGTCGACTTCGCAAGTGCGATTAGGTCGCCACTTTCACGTTCAAGGTCGCGGGAGGCTTTTCTGCGGAGGCTTCTGTCGCCTGTGAAGTTGAAAGCATCTAAAGCCTTGTCCCATTCTCCTTTCGCCTGCCACTGGTGGACGGTATTCTCGCGGATGCCGACCGCATCGGCAATCTCCTTAAC
>JAKZUG010000527.1:0-3072 GCA_047516705.1 Candidatus Poribacteria bacterium
GTATATGCCACCAAGACTGGCATCAAAAAGCCTGTAGTCTTTATCATCTTTGCCATCCCAATCCGGTTTGAACCAGAAGAGCAGGCTTCCTGCCTCGGTGATAACGTTTGGGACTTCAAGGTAAGTTTCCTTTCCTCTGAGGGCAATGCCAGCAGCATATTTGCCTTGACCAGCGACCCATTTCGCCGCGCCTCCAAACGTCCCGTCGTTCCCGTTTCCTGTGCCATCAAGTGCTGTATTGCCACTGCCTTCACCGATCCATAGGAGCAGATCGCCATCATCCGGAATTTCTGCCAACGCGGAAGTAATGACAAACGTACTGATAAACAGAACCCAATAAACCTGTTTCACGGTTTTACCTCCCACTTTTTAAATCTTGAGAGGATTTTAGCAGAACACGTGAATTAAATCAGTTGCTTTTTTTCGAGTCTGCTGCTTGTGAATCCACGGTTCCCGCAGACGAAGTATCTTGCATCAACTTTTTAGTAATTGGATATGCCGGTCTACTTGTAGAAGGTTGTGCTTGGTGTAATTTCGGACGCGGTCGAAACCGCGGAATAGGATTCGGTGGTTCGTAAATCTCGTGTATCGGTCGCTGCCCTACCGAATAATCTATAGCGTTTCTCTCAGTTTCAATGGGTTGCTCTTTCATAGAATCATATCTCCCATCTGCTGGTTCAACTTGTTCTGGACTTTCTGGCGATGCCGACGCGTCAAAAGGAAATCGTCTTTTAGCATCTGCGAACCGACCAATAACCATTCGCGGTACTGTTCAAATGTAGTTTTGAATGGCTCCAGTGGAAAATCTGGGTTGACTTCCATTTCATAGATGAGCCGCTCCAAATTGAGGCGTAAACTCTTGAAATATTGTGCGTTGTGACTTAAATCGCTTATGCGATCTGAAATTTTAAGGATAACATGTAAAAGACCTAATAATGCCGCACTTCCTGCTATAATCAACCATGTTATTTTTCCTACTGGTGATCCCCATGACATCCATCCAACCATGACCGAGGCGATAGTAGTGATAGTTACTATGCTTTTGACAACTCCATCTATCGGTTTCCATTTCTGAAGTACCGAACTCATGAGGCTTTCAGCATAAGCGACACGGTAGAAAGTCTCAAGCGCAGTCTGCCACAAGAGGTCTTTCTGATATTCTTCAACATTTTGATCCATAAAAGGAGCTCCTTGCACACCAGAACAGAAGTAAAGGCATGCTCTTTTCATTATAATGTTTTTAGGCCCGGGACCCTACATTAGAACCTAACGAAAGAATTTGAAATTGGGTGACAAATCCTCTTTTTTGCCTTGGTGAAGTTTGCAACTCCGCCTACAGGCACAAGTATGTACTGCATTATTTCCAAATCGCCTTCACTCAACACCGCTTGATTACAAACGGTGATGCTTCAACAACTCCCAATTCGGCACAAAACCGATGCCAGGACGAGACGGAACCGTGACATACCCGTCAGATTCTAAAACCATCGTTGGGAGGAACATTTCACCGCGCAGCGGGTCGACAGCCGGTGGATAGTATTCCAACATCAGACCGTTGGCTCGGCTGGCAGCAACATGGATTTGCAGTTCTTGTGCACCGTGTGGGGCAATCAACTTTTCGGCTGCTAACGCTTCTTCGACTACCTGCATCGCTGGTTCATAGCCGGGGAGGATCGCGACATCCAGATTGAATACATCCGCGCCATCGTAATCAATCAGTGTTTGGAAATAGTGTAACCCGTATCCATTTTCTCCAGTGGCGATTCGTATGCCATAATCTTTTGCTATTTCCCGTAGCACCTTATGTCCGCGGTAATCGTGGCTATGGATCGGCTCTTCAAACCAGAAGATGTCGTTCGCCTGCAGCGCGGGCAAATACGCACGCGCCTTTTCGATCGACAACGCACAATTCGCGTCCACCATCACGGTAATGTCGGAACCGACCGTTTCGCGAACCACCTCAATCCGTTTGATGTCCGTTTCAAGACCTGCATCGGGGTCTCCAATCTTCATCTTAACCGCGGTGGCGTTGAAATCATTTATATTCCGCGCCATCTCTTCACGGAGTTCATCAAATCCTTTCTCTCTGCCGTAGTAGCCACCCGCAATATAGGTGCGGATGCGTTGCTGTGTGCCGCCAAGTAAGGCATGGACTGATTTTCCCTCTAACTTACCACGAATATCCCAGCACGCTTGGTTTATGGCTGCGATTACTTGTGTGTGATACCCACCGGGTCCGTAGATTTTATAGTTCTCCGCTAACCGTGCGACGTAACCAGTATTCGTTACATCGCGTCCGATCAAGGCAGGACGAAACAGATCTACAAACCTTGGGAATATGGAAAGCGGACGGGTCGCAGCGGTGCCGCCATTGAAGCCGTATCCGATGATCTCTTCTGTCCCACTTTTGGCAGTCACCTTTATTAGATGTAACCTGCCTTTATCGTAGATGTGCATGCCGTTCCAGATAGGCGGCTTGTCCCATTCGTAAAGTTCACTTTCAACGGTGGTAATTTTGAACGAGTGTGCAGGCATCGTTTTTATTGTTTCTCTGCTTCGTGTGGCGGTTTTGCTGCAAAAATTGTCAAACGCAATTCTTCGTCAAACAGCTCATACACCGGTGTCTTTCCGCTCAATGTTTCGCTTTCGTTCAAAATGATACCGACACCTTCCCCTCTGCGTTCTAAAAAGTGTCGCCGAGCCACCTGTCTCCTCATAGCATCGTCGAGTGTAATTTCTGAAAGCAATCGTGCAAGGAGTTCATTACGCGTGGCTTGGCTGTAGCGTAGGTTATCCACTGTCACGGTATTTGCTAATGCCCCCGGCGAATAGAGCTCCAGTCTGTCGTCGAACATAAACATCCGTATCTTTGAGCCTGTTTTTGAATAATCTCTATGCACAACGGCGTTGACTATCGCCTCAAATACGGCGCGCATGCTATATTCTGGGTAGTCTATCCTGCCGATGTCTTTCCGCGCTGCGACTGCGTTATATCTTTCAACAAATCTCATGGTATTTATGATCTGTTGGTCCAAGGGTCCTTTGAAGTCTTTGGCATCAAGTTGGTGGTGC
>JAKZUG010000528.1:0-4944 GCA_047516705.1 Candidatus Poribacteria bacterium
AGGAGTATTCATCCTTGTATCCCTTGTCAAGGGGAACCCGGGGTGTTTATCCCTTGAGATGTGATAGAGATGCTTCTGTATTTTTCACAGAAATTGAGTTGACACTCATAAAACCCGCTATTTTTTTGGCGAAGGTATTGAGATAAAAATGCGATTTCAAAACCTGTTTAAAAGTATAACAAATTTTTTTGGGAATTTCAATTAATTTTTTCAAAAAAAGACATATTCGCAAACCTGACGCTCGATATTGGTAATTTTAATTGGATAAAAGAATAAATTTTAAGGTATACTATAATTAATGAATAAATTGCGGATAGAAGCAACAAAATTTTCGATCCTCGTCGGAACGTTTGTCTGAATTCTGCTCCAGCGACAAGGAGAATAAGACTAAGGTAACTCCATTAAAACCCTCTGACAAAGGTGGATAGGAAAAGGAGGAATTCATGAACCTTAACAAACAGATAATTATAATAATCAGCCTTTTGCTAATGACCATGTCTTATGCATTAGGGCACATAACAGGTGAAAACCTTCAAAATTTTCAATATAATGCAGAACTTGCCCCAATTGCACCTATCGTAGATGGCTATCTTGATGACCCAGCCTGGGAGACAGCGATCCCCGGAAAAATGGAACAAGATATAATTAGCGGGCAACGTTGGCCTGAATCCCATGATTTCACCGGATCCTTCGCAGCTGTCTGGCGAAACGGATTTCTTTATGTCGCAATTAAACTAACGGACGATCAAATTGAAACGCGTCAAACAAAGCTTCTTCGGGAAGATCATCTTACTCTTTACTTGGACCCACACCACTCAGGACGAAAGGATGATTTTTACCGCTTTGAAATCCCGATTCGCAACGAAACAGGTGTGCTAAAACACCCATTAACGCGCGTGGAATGGGGAAACGATGGACAAACATGTGAGCTAAGTTTCCGACTTGATGACATCGCAAGCAAGGGCAATACGATTGGCTTCTTTATTACTTATAACGATGTCGATAGCGGACACCTACAACATAAAATCACATGGGCTCCGGAAGGTTACACTGAAGAAAATGAATTCCTTCCCGATCTCGTCTTCACGGCGAGAATCGAACCAAATAAGCAACAAAAATTAATCCAGTGGGGACGCATCAAAAGCCTCTATTAGTTCGTTGCTGTAGAGCGCGGTGCTGAAACCGCGCCCTACAACTAAATAGTGTTGGAGAATTCGTGTATTATATCGGAAAAACTTTGGAACTGATGGGCATAGTATGCTTAGGCACGGCACTCTACTTGGGCTTTTTTAATCCCTATGGCTACAGTGAATCCAAAGCGATGGGTGTTGAGATGGGTTTCCTGACGCTCGGCGTTTTAATCTTTTTTGTTGGAAGACTCATCGAGAAACGTTCTTAGTGATCAGCTATCAATAAATGCAATACACACCTGAAAATCCCCAGAATACTGACAACTCCCTCCCAATCGACCAAATTCTGTGCGGCGACAACCTTGAACTCATCCAAAAATTACCAGATTGCAGTATTCAACTGGTGATTACCTCACCCCCCTATTTTCAGCAGCGCGACTATGGCGGTGGTATGGGCAACGAAAAGGATGTCAACGAATACATTGATACTCTACTCCGTCTTTTCCGAGAATGTGTCAGGGTTGTAAAAGATGATGGCAATATAGTGTTCAATGTAGGAGACAAATATCAAGAGAGCAATTTGCTGCTTGTCCCCTATCGTTTCGCACTCGCCGCCACGGAAACAAGGCTGGTTAAACTTGTCAACGAAATCACATGGGTTAAACGAAATCCGACACCGCGTCAATTTCGTCGTCGTCTTGTCAGTAGCACCGAACCATTTTTCCACTTTGTCAAGTCAGATAAATATTTTTATGACCTCAATGCCTTCTTAGCGGAGGAACGCGCCCCAAAACAATCAAATAAGAAAGAGAGTACTAAAGTTGGTCAGCGATATTTTGAACTAATCGCGGAATCTGACCTGTCGGAAGCAGAAAAGACTATGGCGCGCCGAGAACTTACAGAAGTTATCCAAGAGGTACACCAAGGTCAGACACACGGTTTTCGGATGAAAATCCGAGGCATTCATGCCGAACCGTTCGGTGGCCAGATAGGTGGACGCACGTTGCAACTGAAGAGTAAAGGGTTCACAATCATTCGGATGCACGGGAACAAACTCAAGCGAGATGTGATTGAAACGTCCGTAGCAGCTGTCAAAGGAAATAAACACCCTGCAATTTATCCCGTGGAAGTTGTGGAAGAATTTTTACACCTCCTCACGCCCCCCGCTTCATTAGTTCTTGATCCGTTCATAGGTTCTGGGTCAACTGCAGTCGCTTGCCAAAAGTTAGGTAGACATTACATAGGGTATGACATCAATACCGAATATTGTGAATTTGCCAGACAGCGTGTTTCAGATGCGCAGAGTGCAGAACTGCGTCTATTTGAGGAATAGTGATGAATAACGTACGTGCAATTCTGGAAGGCGCTTATCAGATTTCAGAATCAGGAGATAATACCCACTCAGAACTTTCGGGGTCACAACAAAGATGGATTGAAACTATCGTTGAAAAAGCAGAATCTCAGAAGCGGTTTTAGCTGTTACAGTCACTTCTTTGGTTAAAAAGATTGAAGACCCAACCCAAGACGTACGCTACCATAAAACAGAACTTCCAAATGGTTACTCAGGAAGAAGTTTTGATACCTCGTACGTGACACCCTTCATTGCAGAAAAGTTTCAAAGATTTGCTATGAAAAGCGGAAGCGGGTGGTTAACGCGCTCTCTTGAGCAAGCTCATCCGTATACTCTAACATATCCTGGCAGAATTCTTGATAAAGCAGTGAGAGAGGCTTTCCTTCAGATTCTCAATGATATTGAGGAAAATCTAGTCAATCCCCAAAAATATCTCCACGCTATATTTACTTCCTTGATTAACTTGATGGAAAGATCGGCAGTCAACCTTGATTTACTAGAAAAGGAAATTCACTTACGCTACTGGAAAGAACTGTTAGATTCTCTGTTATGAGACATCTATTCTAAATGATAATGTTGACTAGTCGGTTAACTCCATAATCGCAATCCCTTGCTCACCAGCAACGGAATAGAGAAGCCACTTGTCTCCATCCTCATAGATCGCAGGGTCGCGGAGTTCATGTACGCGCTCCCGATCTAACCCATCCGTTGATGGTCGAATCGGCAGATTCACACCCTCAAAATCGTATTTCGGCGCGATAATCTCTACCGGTTCAGACGGATGCCAATCGTTCCAGTCGTCTGTCAACTGAACAGTACTTTTTCGGATACGCTCCGGACTATCACCGTACAGTGAATAATAGACGGTTAATGTATCGCCTTCAAGGAGGTTGGCTGTGTGACGCGGGAAACCGGTGTTGTCTTTTTCCGACTTACGCAGAAAGAGCGGTGTGTCTCGCGGAACGAACGATGTTGTCCATTCTGGGGTTCGTCCACGACTTAGCCAACCGTGATACGTCGCATACGGGTAACCGTTCCACCAGAAAACACGATAATAGGGACCCATTTGTTTATTTAGTGTATCCGAAGCAGTATAGTTCACGCCATCAGTAGAGGTTGCCCAACAGGTTGCTTGCCCGCCGCCGTAGTTCCCATGAAAATACATAAAGAAACGTCGGTTCTCTTCGTCTATATGTACATCTGGTGAAGCGATGTGGTCGCATCCTCGGAACACAGTATTATCGCGATGCAACGCACCCGGGCGATGCACAGTATAAGGTCCTTCAATAGCATCGGCATAAGCCAAACGGATATAGGCACCTCGGTGATGAGCAAAATAGAGATAATATTTGCCTAAAGGGTTCTCTACCCACTCTGGAACACGAACGAGTGAAGGTCCGTTGATATTGGAGAATCCGTGTTCTCTGTCAAGTTCAGACATATCTGGATGAATCAATAGTGTTCGTCTCATTTTCCGCCTCTATGGTTCCTAATCGTGTGGATGGAAGCGATATATCTCTTGACACTCTTCAGACATGTTGTTCCATATCTCTTCTGACACACGTGCTGAGAAAATTCCCGGTGCATTAGGGGCATGGTGAAGCCGTCGGAAGTAAACAAGAGCGAACATGTGTCTAACAGTCGATTCTGTCCGATTTGGCATCGCCCGGTGCCAACATCGCATGTCGCGGACAACAACAGAACCTGCAGGCATCTCTAACTGAAATGAGGGATAGTTTGCCCCACGCTCTTCCTCACAGACGTTGTAGGGTGTATTGCGGACTGCCTCGTCATCAACGATGAGATGCGAACCGGGCCACACCTGAGTGGCGCCGTTTTCCACTGTAAAGTCAACAAGCGGAATGTTAACGACAATCGTCGTAACAGGGAGCGCAAAAGGCAATTCAGGGAAAAGTTGCCCTGAATCTCGGTGAATCCATTGTATATCGCTCCCGGGACGAGTGCTGTTGCATCCATAAGGCAGATACGCGAAGAATTTTTCGCCCATTGCTGCTTTCAGAATCGACATAGCGAACGGGTTATCTATGATGCGTGGATCCATGAACGGCATTTTTAGCATTGGGTTTTCGCCGTTCTGTCTTTCCTCTTCGTTACTCTGTACAGTTTCCATAGCGACATCAAGCTCTGCTATCCAATCGCGGGGGAGGACGCTTTCAATAACTACCAATCCTGTCTCGCGTAAGAGACGCGCACCCGCGTCAACACTTTCTTGCGTAGGTCTGCCTTCCGCGCGTTCCTGTTCTGATATCTCCAGTACGGGAATATTTATAGTTTTACCAGTCGTGTTCATCTGCCAAATCCGCCTTTCTGATTAGTTTTGAGGAAGTTTCAGTTCCGATCGAATTGCTTGACGTACCTCGGTACAGACCTGTACCGCATGCTTTGCGTTTTCGGTAGTTGCAGACTTACCCGGGTATCAAAATTCCACGGCATAAGGGGCAA
>JAKZUG010000529.1:0-4951 GCA_047516705.1 Candidatus Poribacteria bacterium
ATCTCGTATTGCTGCGTGCTGCTCCTCTAGTTTTTTGGGTAGTTCCCATTCTCCAATGAGGGGCCAGCATTCTTCCACGATAATCACACCTACTCGTCGTTTCAACCATTTTATGTCATCAATTTCATAAAGATGATCTACAACTTTGGCGACGAGGGTATGGTTACCACGACGTACCGCTTTTTGAAGCAAGGATCTACAGTCTTGATGTGTGTCTGGATTAGCCTTGTACATCTGTCTTAACTTTCCGTTAAAAGACTCGGACATAACTTCTGAAAACGGTGCAGTGCCGTTTCTTTATTGATTAACGCGTATTGTCGATTTCGGGTTGGCATCAGGAGATTCACGCGTTGGATTTTCCGATTCAGGTTTTCGAGTTTCTCACTGTATCGCGCAATACCGCGGGCGCGTTCATGTTCAAAACTTCGGCTGACCGCCTCGTGCCGATGTGAATACTGCTGGACGATAGTCTCTAACCGATCGCGGCGACTTTTCAGATTTACGAGGAGTCTCTCGAGTTGTGCTTTTTCCTGCTTAATCTCTTTTTCCAATTCAACCCACCGAGGCGCGAATCCGTTCTCTTTGAGGAGCCGATTCGTCATTCGGGCTTGCGGAGTCAGGAAGGGGTTCGTCTCCAACTTGAGCGGTTTGCCTTTGCTGGGTAAATTGGAGAATTCGCCGCGTTCCATCGCCTTTTCAATTTGTTTGTTAACATTGATCGGCATCGGATACCTCCTTTTGCAGAATGAAGAAAGAAAGTCGCTATTCGGAGAGTGCTTCTACAGAGGAATGTTGCGATTGAGCGTTCACTCTTATCGGAAAACTAAATGACCCTATGTTACGGCATAACGGAGTATGCCTACTACTTTTAACCCTCCAGTGCAGCTGCACCACTTACAATCTCGGAAATTTCCGTCGTAATCTGTGTTTGACGTGCTCTATTGCGCTGTAGAACCAACTCGTCGATGAGTTCTTTTGCCTTTTGTGTGGCATTCTCCATCGCTGCCATTCGAGCTGCTTGCTCCGCCGCGTTGGAATCCAGAAGCACCTTCCACATTTGCATGTTCAGATGTTTCCCAAGCAACATTTCAAAGAGTTCTATCTGTCCTGGCTCGTAGACATAATCCAGGAAATGTGTATCACCTTCCGGCACCTCAGGCACTAACGGAAGAAGCTGCTCAACAAGCACAGTCTGGAGAATCGCCGACTTGAAGTTGTTGTAGATAACCTCAACTTTGTCAATCTTTTTGTCAGTGTAGAGATGTTCAAATTCGTGGACAACGTCAACGGCTGTTTGGAATTCGAGTTGGCGGAAGATATTCGTGTAGGCATCGGTGATGTCATAACCGCGCCGGGCAAAATGCTGTTGCGATCGTCTACCAATACAGATAAGCGTCACATCTGCGCCACTTTCTTGATAGTGTGCTATGCGTTGTGTGGTTGCCCTGATGACGTTGCTATTGAAACTGCCACACAACCCACGGTCACTGGAAACCGAGATGATACAGACATGCTTTACTTCCCGCTTCTCAAGCAGCGGGTGTGTTAGTGCCTGTTCCTCGGTGTCCATCTGTGAGATGAGGTGTCCGAGAATGGTGTTGAGTTTATCTGCGTAAGGGCGCGTCGCTGTAATATTTTCTTGGGCACGACGGAGCCGTGCTGCGGCGACGACACGCATTGCATCGGTGACTTGCTCAATGTTTTTAATGCTGGCGATGCGCCGCCGAATTTCTCGTAGGGTTGCCATTTTTCCGTACTAACTCCGATACAAAATGTACGCCATAAGTTATGAAGTAGTCCAGTTTTCCTTGAACGTTTTCACTGCACTATGTAAGGTTTCAAGCAGTTCATCACCAAGTAAGCCAGTTTCTGCGATTTCTGTGAGAAATTCTGCATGATTTCTGTCAAGGTATTGCAGAAATTCAGATTCAAACCGTGCGACTTCGGATTCCGGAACATCGTCGAGATAGCCGTTGGTGCCGCAGAAGATAGAGGCGACTTCCCGTTCTATAGGCATCGGTTGGTATTGCGGTTGCTTCAGCAATTCAACGAGGCGTGTACCACGTAGGAGCAGAGATTGCGTTGATGCATCCAAATCTGATCCAAATTGTGCAAAGGCGGCAATTTCTCGGAAACTGGCGAGATCAAGTTTAAGGGTACCCGCGACCTCGTCCGCTTTCATCGCCTTGACTTGTGCATCGCCACCTACACGGGAAACGGATGTACCGACATCAATTGCGGGCCTTACACCTTGGTTAAACAGATCCGTTGTCAGGTATATCTGTCCATCAGTAATGGAGATAACGTTTGTGGGGATGTAGGTCGTCAAATCGCCTTCAAAGATTTCAATAATTGGTAGGGCAGTGAGAGACCCTCCACCGAGTGCGTCGCTCAGTTTTGCGGAGCGTTCTAAAAGGCGAGAGTGTAAGTAGAAGACATCACCCGGATAGGCTTCGCGACCCGGGGGTCTTCGTGAAAGCAGCGACATCTGGCGGTATGACCACGCGTGTTTTGTCAAGTCATCGTATATGATGAGAGCATGTTTGCCGTTGTCCCGCAAGTATTCACCCATTGCCGTGCCGGTGTAAGGTGCGATGTACTGAAGTGGTGACGGGGCACTTGCGGAGGCTGAAACGATAGTTGTATATTCCATGGCGTTATGCTCACGAAGCGTATTCGCAACCTGCGCCAAAGTAGAGCCTTTTTGCCCGATAGCGACATAGATGCAGTAGACATCTGTATCCTTCTGGTTCAGGATGGTGTCGATTGCAATGGCGGTTTTGCCGGTTCGGCGGTCACCGATGATCAGTTCGCGCTGACCTCTCCCGATTGGTGTCAAGCTATCAATGGCTTTTAAGCCTGTGTAGAGTGGTTCGCCAACGGGTTGGCGTTGAACGATGCCGAGCCCTTTCTGCTCGACTGGCAGTTGATGTTCCGTTTCAATATCGCCCAAGCCGTCAATAGGTTGGCCGAGCGCATCAACCATCCGCCCGAGGAGTGCCTCACCGACAGGTACTTCCAGTAGCCTTCCTGTCCGCTTCACTGTATCGCCTTCGTGTATGAGTCGATCTTCGCCGAACAGTACGCAGCCGACGTTGTCTTCTTCGAGGTTGAAAGCGATGCCATAAACATCGTTAGGGAATTCGATCATTTCGCTTGCCATAGCATTGGCAAGTCCATGTACCCGCGCGATGCCATCACCTACCTCCAGCACAGTGCCGGAATCATAGACATCCACGTCCTGTTCAAACTGTTGCAGTTGTTGTTTAAGGATATTTGATATTTCGTCTGGTCGGACTTCTCTTGCCATATTTTCAGTCCTTTGTGGGTCGCGCTGGTCATTTTGGGATGGAAAATCTAAGTACACCGAACGCTATAAAAAGCCGATAGATGCGTTTTTCAACAGCGCAGTAATTTTAACCTTTTGCGAGTTGTTGCTTCAGGCGTTGGAGTTGTGTTGCGACGCTTGCATCAAAAACGGTGTCATCTAATTGAACGATAAATCCGCCCTGAATTTGTGCGTCGGTCATAGTTTCCAACCGTACCTGTTTTCCCGAATACGCGCTTAATTGTTGTATGAACCGTTCTTGTTGCTCTGGCGTTATCGGCACGGCAGTCGTCACTTTTGCAATAAGTCTGCCAGCAGCTTCATCAACAATTGCTGAAAAGGCATCCATTATCGCGACGAGATAGCGTTCACGCTGCTTTAATGCGAGGAGTTTGAGGAAATTAATCGTCAGCGGCTGCATCGCGTCGGTGAAAAGCTGCTGAAACATCGCGCTTTTAAATTGTGGAGATAGCAGGGGACTGTGGATTAATTGCCTGAATTCCTCAGATTGTTCAATCAATTCTCGCAGCTTGTCTACATCTACGATGATAGGTGCCAAAGCGTTTTGTTCCGACGCTGCCTCGTATAAGGCGCGAGCGTAAGGTTTCGCAACCCGAATGTTTCTCATAGTTCGTCTTCACCTTTTTAACCATGCCATACTCAGCTGAACGCTGCAGTAGTTGTAAAACGTCTGTAAATCTCGCCAAAGCCGTTCTATGCAAGTTAATTAACGCCGATATGGTTGGAATTAACCATAAACCTGATTTTGACATCGGAAAAATCGGCGCGAAACCTCAATCATTAAAAAATCTGCTAACGGGGTTCCGCTGGCAGTCTGCTAATGGAGGCATCAATAATTTGCTGATGTCTCTCGGCATTGAGTTCTGCACTGATGATTTTGCTGGCAGCATCAATAGCGAGTTCGGCGACAACGCCGCGTAGTTCGGAGATGGCTTCATCTTTTTCACGCTGAATCTCTGTCCTTGCTCTTGAGACTTCATCGTCTGCTTCACTGCGTGCCTGTGCAAGAATTTGCTGGCGTTCAGTATTTCCCTGTTCAATTGCGGCTTGGATTTTGGTTTGCGCCTCGGTTTCAATATCGGCTAAGCGTTGGCGCGTCTCTACGGTGAGCCTGTCCAACTCTTCGCGGTCCGACTTCAATTGTGCTATTTGCGAGGTGATTTCAGTCCTGCGTTCCTCTAAAAGTCCACCGACTTTACCGAAGACGAACTTCCAGAGTACTGCAAGCACAACTAAAAAGCCGAGGGCTTGAATAATAATCGTTTTCGGGTCAATCCCGAGTCCTGTTAACAGGTTTCCTTCGCCAGCGGGTGCCTCGGCACCGAACACGCTTGTAATGCACATGCACATGAAGATAAAGCAAAATCCGTATATTTTTTCTCGCATAAGTTCCCTATGTTCTGCTGTAAACTACTCCAGCAGGTTAGGGCAATCTGTAGGATGCCCCAACATGTTGGAGGTCGAGGTTATTGATTTCGCTGTTGATCTTACTAATTACCGCCAAGTGGTGTTTCACCTTCTACTGGTGGTGTTTCACCTTCTACTGGTGGTGTTTCACCTTCTACTGGTGGTGTTTCACCTTCTACTGGTGGTGTTTCACCT
>JAKZUG010000530.1:0-3979 GCA_047516705.1 Candidatus Poribacteria bacterium
CGGTTTTGTTTCTTGAAGACAACTCGTAGAAAATAATGCTCCGTATCAGCAGAGAGCAGCCCCAGCGGGGCGACATCTGTGTAGAAATGCTGTTCACCCCAAGGGTAAGCCCCAGCGGGGCGACATCTGTATCACACAAAATCTGTAAAAAAATTGTCCAAAGCTTAGTATATTTAAGACAAAGGAGTAAGTGATGACACCCGAAGTTGCGTTAGAAAAGCGGGAGCAAATGATTGAAGAAGGCTTCTGCGTCATCAACGATGTTCTGACTGAAGAGTTTCTACAGGAACTCCGCAACGAATCAGAACGACTGATGGCAGGTCATATTCAACCGGACGACGTAATCTATCAAGGGCAACATGTTAATGTTCGCGGTGACGATAACGTCCACATCAATAAATTACTTGAATGGGAACCGGCATGTGAGGCACTCGAACAGATTGGATTCGGAGATTTCACTACCTCTGGTGGTATTATTATTCTGACGAAAGATCCGGGCGGGCCGGCACTCTATTGGCACCAAGATTGGATGCGTTGGAACGATCCACTCAGCTGCGCGCCGTGGCCCCAAACGATTTTTCTCAACTATTACCTCACCGATACGACACCCGAAAACGGCTGTTTAAAGATTATTCCGGGTACCCATCGTAAACGCATCGATTTGCATGACATATTGGTGCCAGCGCATGAACAAGGGGCGCGGTTCATTGATGAGGATCACCCAGTCATGTTCAGCGATCACCGGGATCAGGTAGATGTCTGTGCAAAAGCGGGTTCGTTGGTAATAGCAGATGCTCGTATCTTACACTCCGCCCACAAAAATCATACCGATGTCCGGCGCACCTTAATTCTCGCATGGCACAGTCGTCCTAATACCGTACCAGACTACTGGGATCGTGAAATTCCGAAACCCCTTGTGAATCGGGATGAGAATGCGAACTATCCGATGTCTCGCATTCCTACTGATTTTTTACAGAGATAGCACAGAGGGAAAAATGATTCCAATTGATCTCACCAATAAAGTGGCGGTAATTACTGGTGGCTCAGGCGCATTAGGGCGTGTTATGGTAAGGACCTTGGCGGAAGCAGGTGCGGATATTGCAATCTGTTACTACCGAGACGAAGAGACTGCGCAGCGTCTGCGAGATGAAATCACTGCGAAAGGTGTCCGAGCAATCGCTGTACAGGCAGATGTCACGGACCAAGATTCGATAAACACGATGCGTGATGCTGTCGTGAACACACTCGGCGCGGCAGATATTATTGTCAACAATGCTGTGATTCAGTACAACTGGACATCCGTTTTAGAGCAGCCGCCTGAAGACTATGAAAGCCAGTTCCAATCTTGCGTTCTGCATAACGTGTATATGGCACAGGCGTTTGTCCCCGCGATGATCGAATCAGGATGGGGACGCGTCATCAGCATCAATACGGAATGTTCGATGCAAAACTTTGCAGGACAGAGTGCCTATACATCGGGGAAGCGAGGCATGGACGGCGTGCTACGGGTCCTCGCTAAAGAGGTAGGTGCGCACGGGATTACCGTCAACCAAGTTGCACCGGGATGGACTATCAGCGAAAAAAGCACACCCAGCGAATCGGACGAACATTATTGGAGCAAGGTGCCAATGCAACGCCGCGGAACTGCTCAAGAGATCGCTAATACCGTCCTCTTCCTCGCGTCCGACCTTGCGAGTTATATCACAGGTGTGTATATTCCGGTGTCCGGCGGGAATGTCATGCCTGCAATCTAAAACGAATCGAGGGAAACATGGAACGACATATACGCCAGTATGAAGTGCTGAACCACCACAATCCGGATGGAGAGACAGGTCAACACTGGAAAATTGAAGTGCATGCTACCCCTGAAGAGTTGCAAGCGTTTGCCGAGACCGGTTATCTTGTTCGAGAAGGTCTTTTTCAAGGTGATGCACTCCAAAAGTTGAGAGATGCACTTGATCGCTTAGAAGAACGAGAATGGGAAAAACGCGATAGTGCTATTGCTGGGAAAAAAGGCTGGGGTTTCATCCCACGCCATCTGATGGATAAAGACGAAGCATTTCTTGAACTCTTGAAGTTTCAACCGACGCTCTCAATTGCACGTGCGATGATGGGCCCCCTGGTGCGGCTCCGAGGTTTAAGTGCTCGCATCACCTATCCGGGTGAGGATCGGGAGCAGCAGACTCCGTGGCATCAACACATGCGGGTGATTTCAAACCCTATTCCGCCGTGGTTTTCACGTCCACATTGTATCGATTGTCTCATTTATCTCGACGATTTGAACGAAGACACCGGTGCGGTTGCTGTTGTTCCAGGTTCTCATGACTGGTTAGACAAAGCATCACCGACTGTACACGGTTCTGTAGACGGTGAGGTCCAACTCCAGGTGAAAGCCGGTGGTGGTGTTCTGATCCACGGCAATCTCTGGCATCGAGGTTTACCAACGCTAAACGCCAAGCGACGCATGTTAATTTTAAGCTATACACCGACGTGGTTGCGGAAATCGCCACACGGCGGGGCACAACCCGAAGACGGGTTAACCCACGACTTTCTTAAAGAGGCAGACTTGGAAGAACGGATGCTACTCGGCGTGGGTGGTTATTCTTAAACTGTAGGAGAAACGGCTGAATGAAATATTGTATAACTTTGATCACTATCCTCTCAATTTTCGCGATACATGCCCGTTGTGCAGGACTTAACAAAATCTCAAGAATGTGGTAGACTCTATTAAAACCTATTAAAATCTACAGCATTCTTTGATTTTGTGCCATACTACCTGTTTCGTGGTTTCGTGCCTCTCAACGAGGTCTTACAGAAACTCCACAGGCGTTTATCGTCTCCTCGCAACTCGTGGCGACGGTTTGAGTGTTATGTGGGACACAAGTTTATCGCAGCGTTGACGTCTCTGTCGCATTCAAAGCCACATTCAGTGCAGTGGTATGTCCTATTAGAGAGCATAAGGTCTTTTTTCTTGTGTCCACAGTTGCTACAGGTTTTAGAACTGGCAAAGAACCTATCTGCCTGTGTTATCGGAACGCCTCGGCGTTCTGCCTTGTATTTGAGCATGGTGAGAAACCGAGACAAAGCCGAGTCGGAGAAAGCCTTTGCTAACTTGTGATTCTTGAGCAGTCCCCTGATATTGAGTGTCTCTATACCGATAGTGGAGGCACGTCTAACAATATCGGTGCTTGCCTTATGGTGAGCGTCTTTTCGGATATTACCGATACGTGCGTGGACACCTGTTAGTATAGCCTTCGCCTTATACCAGTTCTGACTGCCTTTTTGTCTACGCGATAGCCGACGATTCGCACGTGCCAACTTTCGCTCATATCGCTTTAGAGGGCGTGGGTTATCATACTTTGTCCCGTCTGAACAGGTTGCAAGTGTATTGATACCTACGTCTATACCGATAGGCGGTTTATCGTCAAACAGAGTTGTTTGGTGTCTGTAATTCCCACCGTCGCAATGGACAAATATAGAAACGAACCAGCGATGATTGCGTTTGGATACCACAACTTTACCGATTTCACCTGTCCAACGGAGTTTTTCACGCATGCGTATCCAACCTATTTTCGGCAATTTGATACGTTTCTTATGGACTTCAACTGTGCCTACACCATTGTCCGCTTGATAGGATATTCTATCAGATCGTTTCTTGTAGGTAGGGAAGTTGTTTTGTCCATTCTTCCAACGAGAAACAGCGTCACCGAGGTCGCGTATTGCGTTCTTAGGGGCATTCTGTGATAGTTCAGAACACCAATCAAACTTATCACGTTTGACTGCGTTGAATTCTTTACGCAAGTCCTGTTCGCTCTGCCAATTATCTTCGTCTAATCCTGCTTTGAAAGCAGAAAGAGCGAAGTTATATGCAACGCGCCTATACCCGCAATGCTGTGCCATTAACGTAGACTGCTTGTTATTCGGATTGAGTGCTATCTGTTGGGTTCGGAGTAGTTCCAAAATGTAGTTCCAATTGACT
>JAKZUG010000531.1:0-2838 GCA_047516705.1 Candidatus Poribacteria bacterium
CGCGCGATTCTCTGGGCATTTGAGCAGATGCCGACACAGGTTTTCGCTACGGCGCGCTACAAAGTCGGTGTTGATTTCAACCTTGCCGGTATCCTTTGGTTTGACGATGAACGCATCGCCACTTTGGATTGCGGATTTGACACAGGACTCCGAAAGTGGTTTGAGGTCGCAGGCACGCGCGCCTCAATTGTCTGTGATGATTTCACTGTCCCGACATCCGAAGAGACTGCCCGATTCTGGGTTCACGGTCCCGGTGGAAACGAGCAAAACATTGTTGAGGCGTGCGTCCAAGAGGTCATGATGATTGCGAGATTCTCGCAGATTGTGCAATCTGGGAATCTTGAGCCACAGTGGTCCGATGTTGCTATCAATACGATGCGCATCTGTGATGCGCTCCTTGAATCGCATCACCGAGAAGAGGTTGTTAAGCTGTAAGGAGAATAGCGATGAAAATAACGAATATTGAGACGTTTGTTGTGGATGCGGGATGGCGTCCTTGGATTTTTGTGAAGGTGGAAACGGATGAAGGCATCACTGGCTACGGCGAATGTAGCGATGGCAGGAATCCTAATGGCGTGGTGGGGACTATCAAAGACCTCACACCGCTGCTCATTGGACGCGATCCGCGTGCTTATGAGATGCGGTTTTGGGACATGATTCGCGGTTCTCGACAAAGCCCTGGGGGCATTGCAGCGAAGGCAATCGCTGGTATTGAGTGTGCGTTGGTAGATATTAAGGCGAAAGCGTTGGGAATCTCCGTTGTGGAGCTGTTCGGGGGACCGACACGCGATGATGTACGTGTCTATTGGTCACACTGCGGTTCTTCTCGTGCGCGTAACTTTGAACTGATCGGGGTGCCACCTTTAAGAACAATGGATGACATCGCCGCGTTGGGTCGCGAAGTGGTCGAGAAGGGGTTCACCGCCCTCAAAACTAACATTGTAATCCCCGGCGACCCGGCTTCCGTCTATTTCCCAGGCTTCAGTGGTGGACCCGGTACCACTGATGGAAACGTAACACCTCAACTCCTGCGACACATTGAAACCTTAATCGGTACCTTTAGAGAGGCAGTTGGTCCCGATGTTGGTATCAATCTTGATCTGAACTTCAATTTCAAACCGGAGGCGTGTATGCGTATTGCCAAAGTGCTTGAACGGTTTGATATGTTGTGGTTGGAGATTGATATGTATGATCATGAGGCACTCCGTCAAATCAAAGATTCCACGACGACGAAGATATGCACCGGCGAAAACCTCTATTACATGCGCGAATATTTACCCTATTTTGAGTGCCGTGCTGCCGATGTCTTCATGATAGATGTGCCGTGGAACGGATTCGCACCATCAAAGAAAATTGGTGACTTGGCGAATGTGTTCCAACTCAACGTTGCCCCCCATAATTACTATAGCCACCTCGCTACCTATATGAGTGTGAGCCTCTGCGCCGTCCTCCCCAACGTGCGAATCATGGAAATTGATATTGATGATGTCCCGTGGAAAGACGACTTAACGACGCATGTCCCAGAAATTGTGGACGGCTTCATGAAAATCCCGACGCGTCCCGGGTGGGGAACCGAACTGAATGAAGAGGCCGTCAAGGCGCATCTCTGGGATAATCGGAGAGGGGATTGGTAGGTACGTAGGAAGACGGAAATTACAGTGTGCCTATCGTGATGTTATTGCAAAACAGTGGTGTCATCCGCGCTATAGACAGGATGGGGATTCAGATTGTAGCTGCCATCCAACGATATATCGTCAAGTAGGACAACCTTTCCTGAGCGCGCGGACTGGTGCATAGCGAAAAACGTCTGCACAACGTGCAAGTTGCCGCGCCCATCCGTAATCGGTTTTTCACCCGTCTGCAAGCACTCTAAGAAGTGAGCCATCACATTCCCAAAAGCATCGGGAAACCATGTCCCATCTATTGACGGTTTAATCTCGCGAGTCTCCGGTTCCGTGAGGTGAACTGTCATATCACTGCTGTTCCCGTAGATAGCCCCTTTGGTGCCTTGAATGCGGATTTCCTCGTGCGGGTGTTGCAAGTTACGTCCCGGGTTGGCAAGGAATGCCCAGTTACACGAAAGCAAACCCTGTACACCACCCCGACTTTTGAAGAGCGCAACGGAAATACTTTCCTCTTCCTCAATTGAGCGGTTATGTCCGTGTGCTTGACAGTAAACGCTTTCATATTCGCCGAACCATTTATAGACAAGCCCGATATGGTGTACTTGCATCGCAGGGATCAAGTGGCGTTCGGGGAATTCAGTATAAAATCCGTTGCAGGTTATGGAAATGTGATAGATTTCGCCGAGGTGTTCAGCATTGATATAAGGTTCAATGGCAAGGAAACCGGGAACAAAGCACGAGTTTTGGTTCACCATAAGTTGCACATTGTGTCGCTCACAGATATTGACCATTTCAACGGCTTGTCGCATAGACATTGAGAAGGGTTTTTGGCAGAGGATGTGCTTACCAGCTTCAGCAGCAGCTTTAACGATAGGAGAACGGATCCACGGTTGCACTGCTATGTCAACCACATCAACATCGGTATCGGCAATCAGGTCAGCGATGCGGGTGTATCGTTTATCGATACCAAATGTATCGCCGACCTCGTTAAGGCGGGTTGTGTCTTTGTCGCAAATCGCAGCAACGCGTAAGTCTCGGTCTTGGTAGCCGAGCAGGTGCTGCTGCCCAATACCCATACGTGTCAATTTAGGCGAAATAATTTACGCACTGAATGCCCAGGCCCGGTAGGTGCGGTTTCCCAACCGCACCGGATCTTAGACACAAACTTTGTATAATACCATTTCTAATATATTATGTTTCATTTACGGAAGAT
>JAKZUG010000532.1:0-4717 GCA_047516705.1 Candidatus Poribacteria bacterium
TTCTTCTACATTGCGATTGATCAAAACATACTCTTGTTCCGTTAAAAGTGCTGCGCAGCCAATATGTGATAGGCAAGCAAATATAAAGAGTAGGTATCTCGATTTCTTCATGATTTTTTCTCCTCAAACGCGTTGTGCCAGATTTATAAATGGAGCGGTGCAGTAATTGAGATATAGGAAATCCTGTTGCACCGCTCCGTATTTCCCAAGAAGGAAGCTTCCGCATGTTTACTCAGCGTTTAGATGTATTAAGCAATTTTCATGCCAAAGATAATTCAAGCGCAAAACACCTTTAAAGGAGGGTTTTTAGCAGATATTGCGTGACGAGGCGTTTTTATTGTTCAATTTGTGGACAGTTTCGTTCAAGAGTCTGGTGTCACACGATGTGTAAAGTTTTTGGTATTAGGCATTCCTTTTCTCTTGTGGGAGGGTTGTAACACCAATCTATCCGGAATACCCGGCGTACGTGAAGCAAGCGTTGATTTGACAGCAAGTTTCCTTAACGTGAGTTCAATAATAAAAATTGAAGAGGTCCCGTAGATTGGGTAGAGCGGTGAATGACCAAGAACCCTTCAGTCTACCAAGAAAAGCCTGCTTTTCAATCACCCATTCGTGAAAATAGACACAGCGAAACCCAACAATCCAACGCCGCCCGTGTGAGAATGTGTCGGGTTTCTAACTATACGCTTATGTCGAACTCACGTTCCTTAAAATCCGCGTCAACAGCACCAACGCTTTGTTAACTCTGCCCTATTCTGTGCAACTCGGAACTAAAGTATGCCCTATTTTGTGCAGGACTTTATGACTATTCTGTAGAGAGTCCTAAACATCGTCTACCGATTACTGACTGCTGGGGGAGAACCGAAAACTGAATACCTCTGCCCGATGTTCCAGAAGTCCTTGACATTCCCCAGTTTTTTGAATATACTTAGCAATAGGTAATTCTCACCTTTTAAATGGATTGGAGACATTGATGAAGGTTTTGATCATTGGTGGCACAGGACTGATTAGCACTGCGATTACGCGATGCCTCATTGAACGTGGGGATGCTGTAACACTCTACAATCGTGGTCAGACTGACGCTGATCTGCCAGAAGGATACAACACCATTACTGGCAATCGGAGAGACTACTCGGCTTTTGAAGCACAGATGGCGGAAGCAGGCAGTTTCGATGCAATGATTGACATGATCGGTTTCGGACCGGCGGACATTGAGAGTGCCATCCGCGCATTTCGCGGTAACATCGGACAGTTCATCTTCTGTAGTACGGTTGATGTCTACACCAAACCAGCACGCCGCTATCCAATCCGAGAGGATGCAGAGCGACAGCCAATGCAGTCTTTTCCGTATGCCTACAATAAGGCGAAGTGCGGACGACTTTTGGAAGAAGCGCACGAACGTGGTGATTTCCCAGTCACCATCATCCGTCCTGCGCACACTTACGGCGAGGGACGCGGCCTGATTCATTCATTAGGACTTGGCGGTGCCTACTACTTCAACCGCATCCGGCTTGGCAAACCCATAATTACACACGGCGACGGCTCTTCACTCTGGACAGCATGCCATCGTGACGACGTAGGGCACGCGTTCGCTGAAGCCGTCGGCAACGCAAAAGCATTCGGAAAAGGCTACCATACAGCGAGCGAAGAACCGATGACGTGGAATCAGTACCATCAGACGGTCGCAAAAGCGATGAACGCACCAGAACCCGAATTGATTCATATACCTACTGATTTCCTGTTTGAGATTGCTCCAAAAGAAGCAGAATGGTGCAAAGAGAATTTCCAATACAACAATATCTTCGATAACGCCGCGGCAAAAGTAGATCTGAACTTCTCCTATACGATTCCATTCCTTGAGGGTGTGCGTCGTATTGTCGCTTGGCTTGATGCGCGCGAACGCATTCACGACAGAGATGAACCCGATATCTACGGCGAAATTATCGAGAAATGGAAGCACCTCAGCACGAAAGAGGCTTTTTTCGGAGTGCCTGATGACGTAAAGATGTAAATGCAGTATTCTATTTTTTACTTTCAGCGAAAGTTGACAGTTTCGTCCCTCACGATAATATTGACACTTTTTACTATGACAATAACACCAACCAATTCCGCAGCAGAAGATGCCGAGAAAACGCGCCCCAAAAGAGTAATATTTGAGACAGATATGTGTTCCGATGTAGATGATGTCGGCGCACTGGCTGTGCTGCATGCGCTCGCAGATAACGCGGAAGTAGAAATCCTTGCTATCAGCTTCAACGAAGTACACCCAAGCGGTGTCAACGCCATTCGTGCGATAAACACATGGTACAATCGTGGTGAAATCCCCATCGGTATCTATAAGGGCGATCTCGCTAATCCTGATGCGTCAAGATATCTGGATAAAGTCGCTAATTTCCCGCACGATCCTCCCTCTGTTGAAGCACCCAGTTCCCTTGAACTCTATCTGCAGGTGTTAGGTGAACAACCCGATAACTCGGTGACGATCATCAGCGTCGGATTTCTCAACAATCTCTACGATCTTTTGAAAACTGATCCGAATCTCATTTCCCAAAAAGTCACCGAACTCGTAGTGATGGCAGGGCTTGTCAACGACACCTTCAACACGGTTCGCCACGATTTGGTTGATAAGACGGAATATGTTATCCGCAATTGGCCCACACCGCTCGTTATCAGCCAGCATGGCGAATCTGTGCATACCGGTGCGAAACTCGCAGAGGCACCTGCTGAAAATCCGGTACGGGAGGCGTATTATCAATGGTTCAACGGGCGATATGGAGGACGCGCCAGTTGGGACCAAGTCGCAGTTTTATACGGTGTGCGTGGTCTCAGTGACTATTTCATTGAGGTTACGGAGGGCAGAGGCACGCTACCAAATGGGTATGAATGGGAGATGCAGTCCGGTTTCAGGTCTTATCTGAAGGCTCGGTTGTCCGATAGTGAGTTTACGGATGTTATTGAAAGTTTGATGATCAAACCGCCAAGAAATTGATTTCAACAAAGCACGCTTGCAAAACACACCTGTATAATAAAGGATACCGTTCCTTTACTCGTGAGGTTTTTAACCTCGCTCCGACACACATTTGCTGGCGAGGTTTCCAACCTCGCCTTTATGGAAGGTTACAATGACAAGGCATATCTTACCAATAGCGATTTTCGCGATTGCTTTTTCGCTCGCGAATGCCGAACAAAAATCGGAGGTGAATATGATTGAACGTTGGGGAATATTTGAATTGACCTTGCGTGGACCGGATACTGGTAATCCGTTCACCGAGGTCGAATTGACAGCAGAATTTAAACAAAACAGTCGGACTTTTGAACCGCACGGGTTCTATAACGGGAACGGGGTTTACAAAATCCGGTTCATGCCCGACGAAATCGGTGAATGGACGTACACAACGAAAAGTAACCGCGCCGAACTCAACGACAAAACCGGACAGTTCACGTGCGTTGCTCCCTCTGACGGAAACCACGGATCTGTGCACGTCCATAAAGACTTCTATTTGCGATACACAGACGGAACACCATACCATCAATTTGGAACGACCTGTTATGCATGGGCGCATCAAGCGGATGCGATGGAGGCACAGACACTCGAAACCCTCGCCAAAGCACCCTTCAACAAGATGCGGATGTGTATTTTCCCAAAAGACTATGTTTATAACAAAAATGAACCTGTCTACTATCCGTTTGAAGGGAAACCGTTGAAGGATTGGGACTTCACAAGATTCAATCCCGAATTCTGGCAGCATTTTGAGAAGCGCGTTCAAGACCTCTTGGACCTCGGTATTGAGGCGGACATCATCCTATTTCATACGTATGACCGATGGGATTTTGAAAACATGGATGCCGAAAGTGATGACCGGTATATTCGTTATGCTGTCGCGCGGTTGGCGGCTTTCCGAAACGTCTGGTGGTCCCTCGCAAATGAATTTGACATCATGCCTGCGAAAGAGGAATCAGACTGGGATCGGTTTTTCCAAGTTATTCAGGCTCACGATCCGTATCAACGTTTACGTGGGATTCATAACTGCAGACGCTGGTATGACCACAATAAACCGTGGGTGACGCATACCAGCATCCAAACCTCCAATATGGCACAAGGTATCAACTATCGCACGCAATACGGAAAGCCTGTTATCTACGATGAGTGCCGCTATGAAGGTGATATTCCCCAAGGGTGGGGAAATATCACTGCAGAAGAGATGGTGCAACACTTCTGGGCAGGCACCCTTTCCGGATGCTACGTCGGGCACGGGGAGACATACGAACATCCTGAAGACCTTCTCTGGTGGGCGAAAGGCGGCGTGCTGCGCGGTGAGAGTCCGCCGCGGGTTGCGTTCCTCAGAGACTTCATGGAAACCGATGCACCGCCGTTTGATACGCTTGAACCGATCGGTGATGACGCAGGTCGATACGTCCTCGCCAAGCATGGGGAATACTACCTTGTTTACACGACTGCCCCACAAACGATAACCTTGGATCTGCAAGGAGAACAGCCCTATAAAGTCGATCGTGTGGATACGTGGAACATGAAAATCGTTCCTGTCGGGACAGCACAACCCGGAGCGTATACGTTCGCTGCGCCACACAGTGGTTTCGCGTATCGTTTTACGCCATACTCGCCGGGTGAGAAACTCCGTCCTGAGGCAAAAGCCTCCGCCGATGTGTTGCAAGGCAGCGCACCACTTAAAGTGACTTTCTCTGCAGCAGGCGATCT
>JAKZUG010000533.1:0-6571 GCA_047516705.1 Candidatus Poribacteria bacterium
CGTAACGAGCGAGGAATCCGCCGGTGTCTTAGAAGTTTTGGCACTCGCGCATCAGGAACAGGTAAGCCTTGGTGTCATACTTGCCGATATTCAAGAGAAGGTGGCAACGCCTGCGCCGATGCAACTCCCTTCGTTTGCAGATGCGGAAAACGCATCAACGGAACCTGAGGGTCTTACGTTAAAGAAATTGGATGTCGCACCCGACGAAAATGTACCACATCTCTTACCACCGATTGATGCGCCCGAAGTATGGGGATGCGGTGTGACCTACAAACGGAGCGCAGAGATGCGCGACGACGACACCGAACAGGACATCTACAGCCGCGTCTATCACGCTGACCGTCCTGAGATATTCTTCAAAGCGACACCCTCACGCTGCGTCGGTCCCAACGGCTATATCGGTATCCGGAGCGATTCTACGTTGACAGCAACAGAGCCAGAACTCGCATACATCCTCGGTGGCGACGGTGAGATCGTCGGATACACCCTCTGCAACGACGTATCCGCATGGGACATTGAACGCGATAACCCCCTTTACTTGCCACAATCCAAAGTCTTTTACGGGTGCTGTGCACTTGGACCGATGTTTCTCACACCCTCTGAAGTAGACGACCCATATAATTTAGATATGCAGTGCACCGTCCTTCGGGATGCCGACGTTATCTATCAAGGCGAGGTGAACACATCTCAAATTAATTGGAAGTTTGAACAACTCACCGAATTCTTGATGCGGGATAACCCGATTCCGCTCGGCACCCTTGTCTCGAGCGGTACCGGTATCATTGTCCCGAACAATTTACCGCTTGCCGCAGGCGACATTGTGGAGATAGAGATTGACGGGTTCGGCACGCTGTCAAACCCTGTCAAGCAGTTTTAGGAGGCACCGCATAATGAACCACAGTAGCGAACCTTTTATCGGTATGCACAAAACGGAATTGGATACACCTGCACTGCTGATTGATCTGGCCAAAATGGAAGCCAACATAGAGACGATGGCAAACTATTTCAGCACAGTCAACGCGGATCTGAGACCGCACGTGAAAACGCATAAAACACCGATTATTGCGCATAAACAGATTGCAGCGGGTGCTATCGGTGTTACATGTGCGAAACTCGGTGAAGCAGAAGCGGTTATTCACGCTGGTATCCGAGATGTGCTGATTGCCAATCAGATTGTCGGGGCTCAAAAGATTGCGCGGCTCATCAATCTCGCGAAACATTCGGAGATAATGGTTGCAGTGGACAATCCTCAGAACATCCAAGCCATCTCCGAGGCAGCTGCTGCCAAAGGTGCGACCATCAGAATGTTAATAGAAGTGAATATAGGCATGGACCGATGCGGTGTTGAATCCGGTAAACCGACGCTCGAATTAGCAGAGCAGATACGCCGAAGCCCCAACTTGGTTTTTGAAGGCTTAATGGGATATGAAGGACATACCGTTGCGAAACCGAACCGAGCCGAACGGGATACCGCTGCACGCGAGGCTATGCAACGCCTACTAGACGCGAAATACTATCTTGAAAAACAAGGTATAGAGGTTCCCATCATGAGCGGCGGCGGCACCGGTACCTTTAATATCACTGGAAGCATCCCAGAGATGACAGAGGTGCAGGCGGGTTCTTATGTCTTGATGGACTCCACCTACCGCAACGTGGAAGGTATCGGAGAAGAGTTCGACTGCGCTTTGTCGGTTTTAGCAACTGTTGTGAGTCGTCCAAACCCGAATCGAATGATAGTGGATACCGGTATGAAAGTGCTTGCGAAAGAGTTTGGAATTCCGCAACCTATTGGTGTAACGGGGATAGAGATGACCGGACTATCTGAAGAACACGGCACTTTAAAAACTGTTGGGCAGGTGTCCGATGCGAACGTTTCCCTCAAACCGGGGGATAAACTTGAAATTTTACCAACCCATTGCTGTACGACAGTAAATCTCCACGACAGGTATTACGGCATCCGTAACGGGATTGTCGAATCTGTGTGGGACATCACAGCGAGAGGCAAATCACAATAATGATTACGACAACTACACATACAATTGAAGGCAGAAAGATCCGAGAATACATCGGGCTCGTTACAGGCGAAGCGATTATGGGGGCGAACATGTTTCGCGATTTTATGGCAGGGATTACCGATCTCATCGGAGGCAGATCCGGCACCTATGAAAGCAAACTTGCGGATGCTCGTGAGACGGCACTTCAGGAGATGCAAGAACTCGCACAACAGCAAGGGGCAAATGCTGTCGTAGGGATTGACATTGACTATGAGGTGCTTGGTGCACGCAACGGTATGCTGATGGTAACCGCAACCGGAACCGCAGTCAAAATTGAATAAAACTACTTTGTGGATAGTAGCCTTACGGATGTTCGGCTTGCGGATTCGGTAAGCACATCCGCACAAAAAACAAATTACATAGGAGACAAATGCAATGAGGACTAACAAATTACAGAGAGTTTGGAAATCTTTTTATTTTCTGAGTCTACTTACCGCGGGTCTTTTACTACTAAATCAACCGATTTCAGAAGCCTATATTGCAAAACGTTATAGTGTGCAGCGAATCGTCAAGGAGAGTAGTAACGTTGTTTACGGCACCATTACAGTTGTCAATACCAAGCGAAAGACTGTGGATATCAAGGTTGAAGAAAACCTCAAAGGCCCCAGCGAATTTCAGGTGATTAAGATGCGGTTTGATGTCTATAAAGGAGACGAAGACCATCGGAAAGAAATTATCGGTTTCCTGAAAGTGGGTGAACCGGTTATCATCTGTTATCTGAAAGACGGCGGACGCATTGATAGCATCGCGCACACAAGAGGAAAATGGTTCCAAACCCAAGTCACACGGCAAGACAGAGATTGGGGTAGGTGGATGTTTACACACTTCGAGAAATACCTCAATAAAGACAAGGTATCAAGAAGAGATTCAACTCCTGATCTTCTGAAAGAACTTCGCGGAATGTTAGGGGAAGACGCTATCCAACTTTTTTATCTGAAGACAGACAGGTATAAGGAAGAATCCCCTATTATCTCCGACATCAATTCGATCAGAGAACGTTGGATAGCCCATCAAGGCACAACGAATCGCGACCTACCCGGGCTCAGCAAGGCAAACATCTTATGGCTCGGCTTCCGCACGCTCTCGCGAGATGGGAAATACCGTCTTAACAACAAACAGGAAAATCGGATTAAAGAATTCGTGAAAAACGGTGGCGTTGTGATTGTCTCTGGTCAGGATAGCGATGATGGTCGTCCGTGTGAAACAGGGTGGTTACCCGAACCCCTTAATGGCGTAGAAAGCCCACACCGCAATGATTTCCAACCGACTTCCGACGCAGGTGAACTGTTTCAAGCACCGCACCGTATCCGCTCCGGGAATCTTTCACTCGACGACTCCTGGAACGGATGGAATGGGAAATATGAGGTGCTCGCGACAACGAACCGTGGAAAGGAAATTGTTGTTGCTAAACTCAAATACGGAAAAGGAATGTATCTGATTACAAGTCTCCACAACGGTCAGAAAGCGCAAGCCTCTAAAAATCGCCGGATGCTTGAAAATTTGGTGCATTTCGCTGTGGAATTCTTAGGAGACTCCAAATAGAACGCGAGGTAACTACTGATGAAAAAAGTGAGTTTAAAACAGTCCTTAAAGGCGCGTAGGTGCCAAACGTGGAAGTACGGTTTCCCTACTAAACTGCTACTCATGGTGACCCTCACATTCATTTTTTTTGCTTCTGCAAGTCCGGCACACGCAGTTATCCCGCAGCTGCTGGGACCGCTCACGGCGTTGCTGAGTATCCTCCCACAGATTCTTGCTTTTGTTGGAGTCGCGCTGATAACAGCACTCGTTTTTGCGCGGGATACCACTAAAATGCTCTTCTACAAGTTCCGAGACTTCGCGACCGCTCATAAGGCTACCATCTCTATCATTAGCGTGATTGTCCTCCTCGCAGCCACCGTGGGGATCTACCAACTGCTTCGGACACCGACCGCCTCATTTGAAGCAAACGTTCAAAATGCTGGCATTCGGAATGTAAAAGCCAACAGGACATGGGCAACTTTCCGCGGGAGTAAGAACCGGACAGGACATTTAGACGCGCTCCCGGGTCCAACAAACGGAGCACCCGCATGGGTTTTCAAAGAAGAAGAGGCGATGGCGGTCGATTTCTCTTCATCACCAGCAGTTGTTGGAAATCGGCTTTATATTGGCTCTTCATACGGTTCAATCTTTTCATCAAGGGGTGCAACGTACTGCATTGATACAGAGTCCCAAGAGATTATCTGGCGGCACGCTTCCTCTACCCCGATTTTCTCATCACCAGCAGTGGCGGGTGGCAGAGTCTACATCGGCGAAGGTTACCATGAAGATAGCAAGTGCCATCTCCGATGTCTTGACGCAAAAACGGGTGAACCGATCTGGTCCTTCCAAACAGCAAGCCATGTTGAATCAACCCCCTTTATCAGTCAAGGGAAACTCTACTTTACAGCCGGTGCTGATGGCATCTATTGCATTGATGCCTTAGAAGGACAGGAAATTTGGCATTATGAAGGCGTGCATGCCGATATGTCGCCTGTTGTGCATAAAGGTAGGGTCTACTTCGGTACAGGCTACGGCAATTATCGGGTATACGCCGTTGATGCCCAAACAGGTACTGAAATCTGGTCAAAGCAGATGCCGTATCCTGTGTGGGGGAGTCCAAGTACAGATGAAAATCTCGTTTTCTTTGGACTCGGACGCGGTAATTTTTCGGACAGTGATCCTATACCCGCCGGTAAGGTCGTCGCCGTTGATGCGGAAACCGGGGACACGGTATGGGAACACGAGGCAAAAGATGCTGTCCTCACAGCGATCGCCGTTCAGAACGGCAATGTTACCTTCGGTTCCCGTGATGGGTCTGTCTATTGCCTCCGCGCGACAGACGGAAAACGCAACTGGCAAACCGGACTCGGTAATCCAGTTGTTTCCTCTCCAGCTGTAACGCCCGATACCGTCTATGCCGCAACGAAAAACGGGAACATCTACGCCTTATCCACTGACGATGGAAAAGTGAAATGGGAATTTAACACAAGAACTGTCACCCGAAACATAGAACTCTATTCATCACCTGCGATTGCCAACGGGTTCCTGTATATCGGTTCAAGCGACCGCTATATTTTCTGTTTCGGTGGCGATAACAAGAATAAAATTATCGGTGACCGCTAACAAGGAGAAGTAAAAATGAAAAATTATGTTTTGATCGCAATAGCACTATTGGTTTTACTCACAAGCACCGTAGCAGATGCACAATGGCGCAGTAAAACCCACGACGAATATAAAGCCCTCACAGGGATTGATGTTAAAATTGACGGTGATCTTGGCGAATGGGACGGAGTCCTTGACGCAGTCAACGGCACCGATGGAAAACCTTTCTGTGGTGTTGAATACAGTGGCAACGTTTTTCAGGAACACGACGGCGGAAAATGGAAGGGTGCCGACGATCACGAAACCTGTTTTATGATTACGTGGGATTCCAAAGCCGTCTATATCGCGCTTATTGTCACTGATGACGAGCACGAACATGCCGCTGCCGCTGCATGGAACGGCGATGGCGCACAACTCGCTTTTGAAATGAGCGGCAAACGTACCGCTGGTATACAGATGTTCCTTTACAATATCGGTTTAGACGATAAAGCCAAAGATATCCTACCCGGAGCACTCAATGAAGCTCCCGGAGGTGGAGGTATTGCCCCGGGTGATGATATTGCCGTTGTCCGCGACGAAGGCGAAAAGAAAACTTACTACGAACTCAGATTCACAGCTGAAGAATTGCAAGTAAAAGGCGACAAATTCAGTGACGGAGATAAGTTCGGTCTCGGCATCTGTGTTAATGACGGCGACAAAGCCGCTGGACAAGGTGGTCAAAAGGGCTGGAGTGGATGGTATACTCACTCTATCGTCTTCGGAAAAAATTCGGAAAATACGGGTCTCGTTACTCTGACCGATGAAGTCCTCGCTGTTGAAGCCGCTAATAAGTTAACCACGACATGGGGTAAACTGAAAACCGTCCAATAACTAACGCTTTCACACACGTCAAAAGCAGGTCAAACGAACCGCTGCATTTTCTATTCGGTTTGGGTAGGGATAGCCTGCCCAAACAATCAATAACCGGTAGCACATCCGTTGTGCTACCGGATCACAACAATACAAAAGAGGTAATTCAAAATGAAAAAAAATGTTTTTAGCTTCACCGCTCTGGCCACAATCACTGTATTCTTGTTCACAATCGGTATATCGGATGCACAGTGGCGAAACGAAACACACGATGTCTACAACGCCCCTACAGGTGTCAATGTTACGATTGACGGAGATCTGAGTGAATGGGGAGAAGTCATGGATGCAGTTACAGGGACCAACGGGACTGCGTTCTGTGGTGTTGAATTTGAAGCCAATGGTGGCGACATTAAGGCTTTTGAAGAATATAACGGCGGTATATGGAACGATGCCAACGACCACGAAACCTGTTTTATGTTTGTGTGGGATGCGGATGCGCTTTACCTCGCCCTCAGCGTCACCGATGACGATCATGAACACGCAGC
>JAKZUG010000534.1:0-4860 GCA_047516705.1 Candidatus Poribacteria bacterium
GCGAGGCTATGCGAAAGATGAATTAGAACGCTATGAAGATGCCATCGCTGATTTTGATAAGGGTCTTCAACTCAAACCTGATGATGCTTATGCCTACTTCAGACGGGGTTTGGCAAAGGTTGCACTAGAACGTTATGAGGATGCCATCGCTGATTTTGACGAAGTCATCAAAATTACCCCAAATGATCCCGATGCCTATTTCATGAGAGGTTGTGCGAAGGATGAATTAGAACGTTATGAAGATGCCATCGCTGATTTTGACGAAGTCATCAAAATTACCCCAGACGATCCTTATGCCTATTTCATGCGCGGTTGTTCAAAGGATGAATTAGAACGTTATGAGGATGCCATCGCTGATTTTGACGAGACTATTCAGCTCAAAACTGATGAAGGGGCTTATTACTTCCTGCGAGGCTATGCGAAAGATGAATTAGAACGCTATGAAGATGCCATCGCTGATTTTGATAAGGGTCTTCAACTCAAACCTGATGATGCTTATGCCTACTTTAGGCGAGGTAGGGCGAAAAATGCATTGGGGCAACATGAGTCTGCACTGATTGACTATAATGAAGCGATACGTCTCAAATCTGATAATGCCTTTGTCTATAAAGCTCGGGGAATTGTGCATGAGGGCTTAGGGCACATTCAGAAAGCAAAAGCCGATTTTCAGAAAGCGTTGGCATTAGCAGAGGAAACCAACGACCAAGACCTTAAAACCGAGATTGGACAATCCCTTCAAGCACTTAATAATACGGAATAAAATACAAAGTAAATCCGAGCGGCGGATCACTCCACCGCACAATCTACCCTAATCAAACCGCGACGTAATCTCTGGTGGCGGTTCCCCGACAGCAGACTCGCCATCCCGTAACAACGGCTCAGCATTGCCCCACAAACGGCTCCCGTCGTGTGAAAGGAGTGGTTCCGCTGAATACTGGGCAAGATACGCACGCCGCAGGCCGTTCGTGTAGTTCGTCCCACTACAGTGGAAATTGACACTTGTAAACGCCACAATGCTCCCCGCAGGTACGATAGCAGGCACACCTTTTTCTGGCCCGAAATATCCCACAAGATCGTTGCTCTCGTCATCGCGGATGTGCTTCACCCATGAACGGACACCGATGCGAGAAAACGGCATCACGTAGACCGTCCCGTTCTCTTCGGACATGTCATCCAAGGCACACCAACACGTGAGATACGGCTTGTGATCGGGATAACCGACGTAGCCTGAATCCTGATGCCAACTGAACTTCATCCCTTCTTCTGCTCCCTTGACAACATACTGTTCCCAGAAAAGATACGCCGTATCGCCTAAGGTGGCACGGCAGACATCTGCCATCAGGTAGCTGAATAGGAATTCGCGAAGTTTAGGCTGTTTCCTGAAGCAGTTTGAAACGAAATACCGTTTACCGCGATGGTTGAGACCAAGCACATCCGTGTCCTGACGCTCCATCTCAGCATCCATTTGATTGATGAAGGTCCCGCATTCACCGCGAAGCAGTTCCAGGAGCGGTTCCGGGATAACATTCTCCAAAATGAAATAGCCTTCCTCTTGGAATTGCTGTTTCTGTGCGTCGGTTATGTTCATATAATCTACACAAAGTTTCTATTCAATATGTATTTGGCGGACGACCTGACCGTTGCTTTCCCAATAGGTGTGTTTCCCAGTGATATGATCAGAGTCTCCTGCGGGTTGGATGTTCCCCTTCGTATCAATGGCTCTGGAGACGACGGTGTGTTCACCTTTCGATGGATTGTCCCAATTGAGATGCCAGATTTTCCACGCGAATTCTGCGTCTTCTTCGGGGTCAATCGTCGCTTTTTGCCATGCCCCGCCATCAATACTGACCTCAACGGTCTTGATAGGGGCACCCCACGCCGCACCGTAGATGCTGTATCTGTCGCCGATGCGCGTTACCTTCGCCGCTAATGATTTCAACTGCGTTCTGCCAACAGAAGTCTCCATCCAGACCGATTCCCCATCGGGACGTTTCTCCTCACGCATCGTGACATAGTCACGTCCCATGAATCTTCCCATAAACCGTGTATTACGCACCTCAATGCGTTTGAGCCACTTGACACAGGCGATGCCGTACCAGCCGGGGGCAATCAGGCGTAGCGGTGCGCCGTTGGTGTGTGGTAACGGTTCACCGTTCATCTCATAACAGAGAAGGTTGGTGTCCTCCAGGGCATCTTCAACGGACATACTCCGTGCGAAGTTCTGACGCATCTTCACATCTCGCCGTTCCTCTTCGCCGACATCGTGTCCGAAGAAGATGACCTCAATGCCGTTTTCTTGGATACCGGCTTCCTTGAGGATCGGTGCGAGAGGGGTGCCTGTCCATTTAGCGTTGCCAATTGCCCCAGTGAACGTGGGAAAACCATGGTTGCCGGAGCATTCCAACGTAAAGGTTACATCCTGCCGAGGACGCGCCTTAATGTCTTCAATCGTAAGTATCAGCGGATTATCAACCAAGCCGCTCACCTCTAATTTCCACGCCGCGAGATCGACTTCAGGCTTGTCGTAGTGTGAAACGCTGAAGAATTCATTGTTCGGCGTGATAAAGGTATCAAATTTGTTCCAATCTAACAAGCCACTTTCTGAGGGCGGTTTCGGTGGTTGATCGGTGAACGGGATGAGCACTTCACCTTCACGGCTTGGAAAGGCATAAGCTGCCCACGGGCTGAGCAGCAGCCCTGTAAGCGTTAGACCGCTACGTCGCAAAAAATCCCTACGCTCCATGATGCCTCCTCATTTTTCGGTGGACACGGTTTAAGCGTTCATCGCCGCAATATAGTTGGCGTTAACCATTTTCCAATTGATGACTTGACCCCAAGCATCAATGTAATCGGCGCGCCGGTTCTGGTATTTGAGATAATAGGCGTGTTCCCAAACATCAAGACCGAGGATAGGGGTATGTCCCTTCATTAGTGGGCTATCCTGATTCGATGTGGCATAGATCTGCAACTTCTTATTTTCATCAACGACAAGCCACACCCACCCGGATCCAAAATGTGTCTTCGCTATATTATCGAACATCTCACTGCTGGCATCAAATGAACCAAATGTGGATTGAATAGCCTCCGCGACCTTGCCTGTTACCGCACTGCCACCGGGAATCATAATATTCCAGAAGAGCGTGTGGTTGGCGTGTCCACCTCCGCTATTGATCACGGCTTGGCGAATGTCCATCGGCACCTTATCAATATTTCGGAGTAAATCTTCAACTGACATATGCGTCAAATCGTGATGTCCCTCGATTGCTGCATTGAGTTTATTGACATCGCCTTGGTGATGTTTTCCGTGATGGATTTCCATCGTGCGTTTGTCAATGTGCGGTTCAAGGGCATCGTGCGGATAGCGCAATGCTGGCAGTGTATGTCCATGACTATGGGCCTGCTCATCTGCATACAGTCGCAGGGAACTGCTCGCGAGCAGCAGTCCTGCGACTGCGGTGCTTCCCTGAATTAAAAAATTTCTACGATTCATGAGTTCTCCTTATCAGGCTGTTTTGAGTAGTATTTTACAGAAATTAGAGGTTTGTGTCAATATAAAATTCAGTTGATTTTAGCAAAGAGACATGGTATGTTGATTATAGCATACACACAAAGATGTCGAGCAGACCAAGACATATCAGTAACCAATCAATGGAAAACATCAATGGAAAACACGGACACCTTTCACATCCTCGCGTTAGATGGCGGCGGCACCCGCGGCATATACACCGCCCAACTTCTTTCCAAAATTGAACAGGCTTTTGGGACACGTATCAAAACCTACTTTGACCTCATCGCCGGAACGAGTACAGGTGCGATCATCGCCGGTGCTGCTGTTTCTGACATCCCTATGACAGATATCGTCCAACTCTTTGAGACTGAGACCTCCTATATATTCAAAAGGAGGTGGTATCGCATTCCGTTGTTTCTCAGTAAATATCCGAGTGAAAAACTTGCTCAGATTATTGCTGCACACCTCCCCGCAACACCTCTGGGTGAAATCGCAGCCCCTTTGATGATAACAAGTTCAGAGATCGCCAAAAGTGAAGTCCAGATTTTTAGATCCAATTATGGAAGTCGCGATTCGGAGATCGCTCCTACAGATAAAGATGTGGGTTTGCGCGATGCTATCCTTGCGTCCTGTGCTGCACCCACCTTTTTCGCACCAAAATCCGTTGACGATCTCCTGTTAGCAGATGGCGGCTTGTGGGCAAACAATCCCTCCACGGTCGCCTTCACAGAAGCACTTTCGGCGTTCGGAAAAGACGCACGAGAAATCCGAATGCTATCCGTCGGTACCGGGCACTCAGTAAATATGTATCGCAACAGACGCGGTTGGGGGTTTATCACAGGATGGGGTGGTGCGAAGCTGACCTCCTATGTGATGACGTTGCAATCTCAGGCATCCGCACGGACAGCGAAACTCCTGCTAAAGGAGAATTATCTACGCATTAACCCGGAAATTGATTTCTGGGAGTTAGATACCCTCACGCAGTTAGACACCCTCAAATCTCTCGCCGAGCGTGATTTTGAGAGGCATGCTGCAGAAATTGAAGCGTTTATCCAGTCCTAAGGTGATAAAGTGTGCCGATTACCTGAAAACGTTGTCTTCGAGCGGCTCCCTATTTCTCTGCATAATCCTACTAATCCGCTATTTAGACACCCCGACATACTCTTTTGTAAAAAAACTTGACTTTTTTTGTTGAAAATGTATAATATAGGCGAATTTGACAAATTTTTCCGCTTTAAGAAGTAAATGTAACTTTCTGTTTCGTTAACGAGAGGTTAGGAACCTCAAACTTCTTCCCTTCTTCCATTAACAACGATATACCCAATTTCGTCTTTTAGGACAGAAATTAACTG
>JAKZUG010000535.1:0-8942 GCA_047516705.1 Candidatus Poribacteria bacterium
GTCAAGGACACGTCTATGTTCCCATATAAATTCCTTGCGATAGTAGATCAGACAATAGATGGTCCATGGTGCCACTGTCGCAATTGCCGCCAAGAGTTGTAAGCCGATGTCGCCGAGACGGATCTTTTCTTCTATCGTCTCACTTGGCACACTATCATCCGATGTGTGTCTCTTGTGATAGATTTGTTTCCCTCGCGCAACACCCCAGACGACAATCGCGATGCCGAAGGTGATACCGGCGAGGTAGCTTTTCGAGAGATACGCGATCCCGATCGCTACACCCGATAAGATATAATTCCGCCGTTTTCCGGTCCGAATCGCACGGAGTAGGAACCAGCATGAGACCTGTACCCAGAGTAGCAACGCAATATCAATGTGATCCGAATAGCGATAGCCGTGAACGGACGCAAAGAGAAACGGGTTGAATCCGACAAGAAACGCTGCGATGAGTCCTGTCCGTTTGTCAAAGAGATCTGATGCAATCCGATACGTCAACCACGCTGTCACAACAAGACTGATTGCAGATGGCAACCGGAGTGCGAACGTATTGATACCAAAAAACACGTGCGAAATCCAGATTGTCCACATAGCGACAGGCGGTTTATGCAGCCAGATGTGGTTCTCACCCCAACCTTTGTAATCATAAGGGAGCCACGGTTGATCGTAGAGCGTGAATTTGAGCGGGTGTTTTGTCAAATTCCGTGCAACGACTGCGTGAAACCCTTCGTCCCAATAGTGAATCCCACTGTGTCCGATATTCCGTAGCACCAAAGCACCGGAGGCGATTAGGATGCAGAGTAGGATTATTTTTATTATAGTAGGTTCGCTTTTTTTGAAGCGGGTTTCCTCGAAAATCATCTACGATCTCTAACGTTCTTTATAGTAAAACCCACAATTAACTTTACATTGGCGAGGTTAGGAAACCTCGCCAGCGAGCGAGTGTATTCACGGAATTGTTGCTCTTTAAAGTGTAAACATATTTTCGGGTTTTACTATAATGCACAATGAAAATCGCCCGTAGTGTTCCTATGCGATATGCAGATACATTTCCACTGTTAATGCAGGCAAGTGAAACCCCACATCTCCACCGAACAGATGTGGTGTATTGAAGCGTTGGGTTTCGCCCGGGCTTTGGAGTATTCAAGTATCTTGAAGATATAAAGGTTACGGCATCATAAGCGTTTAGTTTTCATCTCCGATTCAATCCAACCTACGAGTTGACTGCTACAATGGTGTAGTCCATAAGTGCTGGACTATAGGTCAGATTCGTTAATCTTATTGTAGATGTCGGTGCCTATGGCGACTAATTTCTCGCGGATTTCATCCCAATCGTCTCGGTCATTTTTGCCTTTGTCAAGAACGGGGAATACGACCGATACAGACTGGGCTGCTTCCTTATATTTGTAATTGTATTCTGATTCTGGGAAGAGTTCCATAACTTCGTCCCGACGTTGCAATCTGCTTTCCCCTTCAAACCGCAATCTGATAGAGCAGTCGTTTTTGTTAAATCGAAGGGTCATTTGCACACCGCGAACTCTCTTATCAAGCAGGCGTTCATCCTTGATAGCTACAGGTTTTCCCTTAAATACTTCCCCGTATTCACCTTGGCGAATCGGTGCCCAAAATTCGCTATATCCAGCTTCAGCTTTCTTCTCGGTTTGGATATCTATTGCGGGTCGCGCAATATGATGAAAGGACAATTCCTTGTGTTCATTTGCCTGTGCTTGAATTAGGTACCAGTCAATTTTACTGTCTTCATTGCGGAGATTGCAGGTAACTATCATCAATTCTTCAAAGTTTTCAGCCACTAAGACAGCCACGTCGGCTTCCTTCAGACGCGCGTAAGCCTCAAGTCTACCCCAATGATCCCAATTTGCTCGACCGAACTGGTTTTCAACCACGAGTATGCCATCCTCGCCTTTAGCAACGATATCTGCTCGGCGCGTTCCAACATTGGATTCCGTTTCCGCGTCTTCAAACTCGCCGACTTTGAGTACTTCAAGCGTATCGGCAAAATCTACCGAGAACTCTTCCTCTCGTTTGTATATGTCTGATAATGGTTTTAGTTGTTGAATGTTCATTGACTCCTCAGATTACCCCGCGTTTGTAACTTGGCTTTTTCCCTGTCATAGTTGTCATAAACGCTCATCTCAGGGCTTTCCCAGTCTTCAGCAAAGGTTGCGAAGCGCGCACGCAATTCTGCTGCCTGTGTCTTGTCAATGTCCCGTTCTCGTAAATCTATAGAACCCGGTGGCAGAAAAGTTACCACGACGCGTGTACCTTCGCTTACATCACTGGGTGTTTCCGAGAGTTCAATTTTACCGTTGCGATAAATGCCTTCAATGTTGTGGACATGGTTGTTATTCCTTGTTCCTCTCTTTCAATAAGGATCTTAAGCTTCATTAACTGCTTGTTCGTTGGGAAAAGCAGCGGCAACATCTGGTGCGAGATGGACAGTGTTTGTCTCAACAGTATCTTTCCGTCCCCGCGCACCTCTTTTCCAAATGAAACTGTCAACAGCCCGGACGGAAAGACCTACGCGTTTTGAGGCTGCTTCCAAGAGGTCACGTGCTTCTAAATCTGATACATTTCGGTTTAAGAGCTCAGATACAAATCTGATAATATAGATGTCCGGTTTCGTGGTATCCGCACCGAACAACATGCAGAGGTACTGAAAACCAGCAACTCCAAAACCTTTGATGTCTAATCTATGAGTCTGAGACCGTGCTTGCACTACCCACTGTTTGAGAGCCTTCTCTTCAGGAATCGTTGGTGTTTGCTGAACGATTGTGCAAAGGAATATGACTACCTCATGCAGAATCCTTGCACGATCTTCGTGATTGTAATCGAGTTCCTGTTGCACGAACGCATGGGGCGTTGGATAACTCGCCATTAGCTTAGCCAAGTCGGTTATCCGCTGTATCTCAGGATGGTTGCTCATAAAATTTTCCAGTCGAGGCACCACGAACGTGTCGTATCTTCTGTTAAGCGAAAGGACACAGTCAATGACTAGAACAGCAGGAAAGCGTACCGACACAGGAGCGACAGTTTTGGGAATCTCGTGTGCCACCTGTTCTAGCTGCCTCGCTACGGCAGCTACATCAGTCGTTGCGATGTTGATTTCCTTCATTCAGACTTCCTTTCCTAAAAATCAAGACTCACACCCATCATAATCAGGCGCGGTGAATTCCATGACAGCGGATGTGAATGCTTCTGGCTGCTGAGTGGGATGCCGTACCGGTCGTATGTCACCGCATCTAAGATATCGTCGAGATTTTTCGTGTTGAAAACATTCCGAATGTCCACAAAGAGGGTGTAGGTCAACCCGCCAATCCGACTCTGCTTGCTGACAAGCGCGTCGACATTGTACGTTGCTGGGTAACGCTTCGAGTTGATGTCGGGTTTGATCGGTGCTCTCGGATTTGGTGTGTAGGGTAAACCGCTGCTGTAGTTACCAATAAGATTGATAGCAGCATCGAACGGCAATTGAATGTCCAGCGTTCCAGAAAAGATGTGACGCTGATCCCATGCCAGCGGATGGCTTTCTGTTACATCCGGCTGCTGTCGGTAATAGGTGAGGTAGCCCAAATTCCGACTCGAACCTTTTCCTTTCGCGACAGAATAGGTATAACTCAGCATCCCAGAAACCCGACTCCGTTCTGTGCGCCACTTGCGAATCGTGAGTTCAAATCCTTGTACTCTGCCGTAGATACCGTGGGAGATGCCGTTGAAGTCATCATTAAGAAAATAGCTATAATCGTTGGTGATGTCAACGTGCACGCTATTCACGAGTTGGTCAATATCTTTGGTGAACCCCGTGAGATCAATCGTTAGGTCGTCAGTGAATTGCTGAATGATCCCGACTTCATAGGCGATAGTCTTCTCTGGATTGAGGTCGGGATTCCCTCTTCTTCGGATTGCACCTCGCATGTCGAAATTCAGGTTTTCGTAGAGATCATCACCGCGCGGAATCTGATAGTAGTGCCCGTACGTAAAGTGCAATTTCGACCGATCGGTAATCGGATAGGAGATACCGAGCCGTGGCGAGACCATGTGTTTGGTAGAAGCCTTAACAGGATCTTTGATGATCGGTAGCCCAACTTTATAGGTCTCTTTGTCCAGTTTGATTGTGCCATCGTCGTTGAGTTCAAGTGGGTCCAACGGGTCTGCAGGAGAGATACCATCCGGATTGTACAAGTCGTATCGTAATCCGGCGTTGACGATCATGCCTTCATACTCCATCTTGTCTTGGACGTACATACTTAAAGATTGCGGCTGGACATCATAAAACTCCATGTAGAGGTTGGAACTGCCATAGTTGGTCGTCCCGATATTATAGAGATCATAAGCCAAGAGTTCAACGCCTGTCTGAATCAGGTGGTTCGCCGTAACTTGGCTTGCAAAATTCCCTCTCAATATTGAGGTTGTCGCATCACGAGTAGTCCAAGAATTGTTATCCCCTGCAATCGAGTAGGTTGTATCGTTGTACGCTTGTTGCGGCGGATTTCTAATTCTACCTTCTTCTTGATTCTGTTCAAACGATTTTTCGGGATCCCAAGCGTTGTCATCAAACGTCTTCTCCAATGGATCCCATACTTTATCCGGCTGATGACTCTCAACGGAACGATGGAATTGACCGAGTGTCAGCGTATAGAAGGTACCTGAGTTGATATTATGTGAGAGTTGGACGGAAAGGCTGCGTGCATCTCTCGTTCCGACCGGAATCGCGCTGGGCCAGAATCGGAGGCTTCCGCCATAGGAGTTGGTTTCCCGCTGATCGAAAAGCCCACTTGCGCTGAGTTTGATACTCGGTGTCACTTCAAACTTCATTTTACCTTGAAAGGTGTATCCCAATCCGTCGCTATTTGGCAGATAACTCTCATCTTGCCGCAGCTGGCTGTCAAAGGCGAAGGTCAAGCGATTACCCCATATCGGTCCACTGAGTGCAAATTCCCCAATGTGGCTCGGAGACAGTTTGTACTTTTTCGTGTCGTTGAACAACCCGCTATACTGGTTCAAATCCACAACATAGCCATCTAAGAGTGTGACTTGTTTCTTTTCATAGTCGATAACGGTGCCATCGGCATCCTTATAAGGTTGGCGCGCCATAATCGTTTCACCCGTATCGGGATCGACTTGTGGTTCATCTGTTTCCGGGTCTATCACGGGTTGAAGCGGGTTTTCTGTCCTGTCGGCGTACACACCGGGGGCAATTTCCGTAAAGATCATCTGTTCATCGCCTTCACGTTCTGCCAACTCTGCAACGGTAACGTCCTGCCCGCGATAAGGTGTTTGGTAAGGTTGAGGTTCCCCGAAGAAAATGCCTCTGAAGGGTTCAATCGCGACCGGGCGGAACCCGTTGTCGGGATCCAGCCAAGGACCATATAATGGATCGCCGTGGTGTGTCCCCCACTGTCCGACGCGGTACCTGAACCGACCCGAAAGTTTGTGTGAACCTGCTTTCGTAATGAGGTTAACAATGGCGGATTGCGCGTCACCATATTCGGCGTTAAATCCACCCGTGATGACTTCTATCTGTTCAAGCGATTTCGCACTGATATTCAAGCCCAAACTTCCACCGATCGGATCACTGATAGGGATACCATCAATCAGATATTTGACCTCCGTTGATCTGCCGCCGCGAACATGGAGCGTACCACTTGAATTGAGTACAGAAATGCCCGGCAGTGTCTGGAGAATACCGTTCACGGTATCACGCGGCATCGCTTCGATATCCTCTGCTTCAATAATTCGTGTTGTCTGCGTGACATCCTTCTTAATCAGCGGTTTGGTAGCCGTTACCGTTATTCCTTCAAGCGTGACGACCTCAGAAGTTTTCAGAGCGAAGTTTAGGGTTGTGGTGAGTCCGGCAAGGACTTTCGCGCCCGCCACAGTCTCGGAACCGTAACCTGTTAGTTCGACTTTCACGTCATAGCTGGTAGGTGGGATGTTGGTCATCACATAGTAGCCGTTGTCGTCTGTCGTTGCAGTAGTGCTTGTGCCGACGATTGTTACTGTGACATTTGCCAACGGTTCGTTTGTCGCTTCAGCAGTAATTACACCTGAAATCTTTCCGATGATAGCAGCAGATACTCCTTGGATGCCTACCATCACTACACATGCTACACTCAGCACGAATAGTACCGCTTTTTTAAGCATAGTATTTTTTTTCATAAGTAGGTTTTCCTCTTTTCCAATGCTTGAATAGCCAAGTGTCTAAACTCAGACACAGGGGCTTAGATAAAATAAATTAAGTAATCCCGTGCAAACAGTTGTCAATTAGGAAGATGTTCTAATCCTGTAATACCCAATTCAGAACGATGAGATGCTACTTTACTGTATTAGGTTCTTAATCCAATTCTACATAAGTTGGAACTTGGTTTGTTAACAGTGTACCAAATATATAGTGAATTTTGTAATTACTTATACACGCTTGCTCAAGACGCAACCCCCCTAACCCCCCTTATCAGGGGGGAACTTGGAACGTTGTAAATGTCCAAGTATTTTTAGATTTCACTATAGTAAGGCCCACAATTAATTATACACCTAAAACTTGGCGGGGTTGGGAATGCAGATCGCATTTGGGCGAGTACCCCGCAAAACCCCGCCAGCGAGGATGGGTTTTGTGTATTCTAAAGTGTCCACGTATTTCCGAGCTTTACTATAATAACATCTTTTAGAAAAAAAATCATGCAAAAATCTAACCTAATACGTTCTCAATAAATTTGAGGCTTTTTAAACTCCGTTCGGTATGGTATTCAATGAAACTGCCGAGTACACGTTTCAGTTCCTGATGATTGCCGGTGGAGGCGCGAATTCGGTTGAACCGCTCCCATTCGGATTTCCGAAGCATCTTTAGCAATTCACAACTACCCGGTGTGATTGTAAAAGCAGCACCATCCCGATTTTTGCAATCGGCACAAAGCACGCCACCGTACCGGATGCTAAACGCAATACCGAGTCTATCTGCCGTTGCCCCTTGGACATCTGACCCGCAATGCACGCACCGCGAGAGTTCCGGCGCATAGCCTGCACAGTCGATGAACTTAATTTCAAATCCTCTTGCGAGTAAGGGGACATCGTCAGCGTGTGCTAAAAATTGATAGGTGATTCGGAGTAAATCAAAAATTTCAGGGCTGGCGATACCTTCTGATGCGATGCTGTCTACGAGTTCAGCGAAATAGCATCCGTAGGTAATGCGTGTGAAATCGGAGCGAATTGCGTCAAATCCATTGATCAGATTGAAGTCGGTGACGCTCTGTAATTCTCGATTTTCGCGGTGTTGAAAGAGGAGTGTTCCGTGGTTAAGGAGTTCTAAACTTCCACCGAGTTTGCTTTTCGGACTTTTCACGCCGTAAGCGATCGCTTTGACTTTCCCGAAGTCAGGCGTGTAGAGGGTAATGATTTTATGGAATTCTTTAAGGGGAAAGGTGCGTATGACAATCGCTTCGGTCTTTAGGGCTGTCATGGCTTTGGGTATAAAAGTATTAGGACTTACGCAAATTTAGCAGAAAACCGATATTTTGCACGTAAAAAGTAGATATTCAAACATTTTTAACCCCCTAAATCCCCCTTATCAGGGGACTTTTGAAACCGCTGCGTAAGTCCTAAGTATATCATTGACGGGAAGGATCGGGGCGAGAGGATTCGAACCTCCGACCTCCTGCTCCCGAAGCAGGCGCGCTAGCCGGGCTGCGCTACGCCCCGTTCTTATGTTTAATTATACCTTCTCTGATCGGCTTTGTCAAATTAATCACTATTTTTTGGCGTTTACGCAAATCCTATTCTTTTCTGAGTGGGACGCGCTTACATGAGATTTAAGTATTTAATCGGGTAATTTCTGAACGAGCGATAAATAGCACTACTACAAGCATAACCGTCCGTAGTAATGCGATTCATCGCACGTTGCGGTGCCCAAGATTCCCAATTTGTTTGTCAATCTTCATCAAAGCTTGGAAGATCGCGAGCACAGCTCGCTCCTACAGGGATATGTTGCGATTCGGAGATCCCTCATACAAAAGAACTAAATGACCCTAAAGTGTGCCGGTCTTAAAACGAGTTGTCGTTAACGTCGATATCCGGCATTTCAAGGTGAATCCTTTGGACGCGTCGTTCGTCTGCCTCAAATATGGTAAATCGGATGCCGCGGTAGTTAAATTGCTCGCCCTTTTCAGGCACGCGACCGAGATGGTCTACGACGAATCCGCCAATTGTATCCATATTTTCTGCTTCAAGTTCGGTGCCGAGTTTTTCGTTCAATTCGATAAGATTTAGCCGGGCATCAACGGAATAGATGTTCTCCCCCATTTCGATGTAGTCATCTTGTTCATCTATTTCGTCTTCATCATGAATTTCGCCAACAATTTCTTCGATGATGTTTTCGAGTGTCACCATTCCAGCAGTGCCGCCGTATTCGTCTACAACGATCGCGATGTGCTGTTTATGCTCGCGAAGTTCTCGGAAGAGTTCTGAAATCTTCTTACTTTCCGGTGTGAAAAAAGGACCTCGATCAACGATAAGTTCTCTTAGGTTAACCGGTTGACCTTTTGCCCAGCAATCTAACAAGTCTTTAACGTGCAAAATTCCGACAATTCGATCGATCGTTTCTTCATATATCGGAATACGCGTGTGTCTATACGTGATTGCAGTCTGTAAAACTTCGGTTTCAGGGGTCGCAACCTCCAGACATATCATATCCGTTCGGGCAACCATGATTTCTCGGGTGACTTTGTCTGGCAGGTCTAAAATCCGGGAGATCATTTCACGCTCGTCCGGCTCTAAGATCTCTTGGCTATCACCAACGCTGTCAAGCATTTCTAACACCTCTGGGGATACGAGGCTGTTTTGTACTGAGGTAACTTTGCCACCGAAGATTCGGACGATGAGGTTAGCGAGAAAATTCAAGGGGATTAAAACGAGAAACCCGCACCAATAGATGGCGC